>JACCYW010000123.1 GCA_013696275.1 Chloroflexota bacterium
TCGCCATCACGACCTTCTATGCCGGGTCCAAGCGCATCGGCGCGGCGAATGCTTCGCTGGTCAGCACGGTCGAGCCGATCTACACCATCACGCTGGCGACGATCCTGTTCGGCGAGGCGCTCACGCCAGTGCAACTCCTGGGCGGCGCGCTGGTCATCGGTGGCGTGCTCCTGGCTCAGACGGCAAGACCTGCAGCGGCCGAAGCCGTCGAACCTCGGGCTCGTTCTACTCCGCCGGCTCCCGTTCCGCTGCCCGACCGGTAGGGCGATCCACCCGGCGTACCTTCCGGGCGACCCAGGCATCCCATGTCGAAGGTGCATCCCTTGGCGGGCTCAGCTCTTCCGGTACTCCCGATACTGCCGTGTGATTCCGTTAGGTGGGTCGGGTCTGATGTGGACCTCCTCCGACACCATTTTCTTCACCTGCCCTGGCCAGCTCTGCATCGTCGGGCCATAATTGCGCCAGGACGGTGGGATCCCATGCCCCGAGAAGGCAGGCCAACCTCGGCGAGATAGTGATGCATGCCACCATGCCGTGAGGATTCGTGTTCCTCATCGTCTCCTCCTATTTCGATTCCTTAGTCAACTGGTCCGTATCCTGCGCCTCCAGAGGAGGAGTCCAAATGCCGCCGAGAGCGCGAGGAAAGCCACTGGCATCGCCGCGTCCCGTATAGGTTCCGGCAAGACCGTGGCCGTGTCTGGCTGATGGCAAGCAGTGGACGTCGTTGGGTGCAGGTAACCGCCTCCCTCCGTGGCGCCGGCAAGCTCCTCCGTAGCCGATCCGTTAGCGTTGCGGCGCACGATATTAATCGAACCCGGCGCTGCGAGAGAGTCCAGTACCAAGGCGCAGTCGTCGACCTGCCGGACACTCACCGCCGTAGGATCTGTGGTGTGGTTCGCGGCTGTGGGCGAGGAAGCCACTCCCTGCCACTGTCGCCCCTCTGGGTACGATCGTCACTCTGGAGACGATCACGATCTATCCGCGGTCGGGGAGCCACCCGCGGGGCGCTACCCTCCGGTCGTGAGGCTCGTCAGTCATCTGGAAGGTGGCGTAGAACGCTTGGGCGTGGACCGTAACGGACGGGTCATCGCCGTCTCCGAGCTGCTGGAGAACGGACCGTCAACCATGGCCGGTCTGCTCGCCGATCCCGACGCACTCGACCGATTGCGCGGCGCCGTCACCGCCACCCTCCGGTCACCGACGGCCGGGACGCCGATAGAAGGGCTCACCCTCCTCGCTCCTGTCCCAAGGCCAGGCAAGATCATCGCCGTTGGGCTCAACTACGCAGACCACGCGGCGGAGGGAGGCCGGCCGGCACCTGAGGAGCCGGTCCTCTTTGCCAAGTTTCCCACTGCCGTCGTCGGCCCCGGCGCTGAGATCACCTGGGATCCGACGCTCACCCTGCAGGTCGACGTGGAGGCCGAGCTGGCGGTGATCATCGGCCGGACGGCCCGTCACGTGCCCCTGGAGAGCGCGCTCGATCACGTCCTCGGTTACACCTGCCTGAACGACGTCTCTGCGCGCGACCTCCAGCTGAGGGACAAGCAGTTCACGCGGGCCAAGTCGCTCGACACGTTCTGCCCGATGGGACCTGCCCTGATCACCGCGGATGAGATCACTGACCCCCAGGCACTGCGGATCAGCAGCACGGTCGATGGAGAGGTTTGGCAGGACGGCACCACGGCCGACATGATCTTCCCGATCGCAGAGTTGATCGCTTTCTGCTCCCGAGCCTTCACCCTCGAACCAGGCGACGTCATCGCGACCGGAACACCGGCGGGCGTCGGTCTCTATCACGACCCGCCACGCTTCCTGCGAGACGCCGCCAGGGTGGTCATCGAGATCGACGCCATCGGCCGCCTATCGAACCGCTGCCGCGAGATGCCCGCTTGAACGTCGTCGATGTCGACCGCGTCCTGGAGAGATGCGGTTTCGTGGCCATCGGTCGCGACGCCAGCTTTGTCCCGGCGCGTGGCGAAGAGGTCGAGGAGCTGATCTTCCACCTCGACCGCTAGCGGCTCGGCCTGCTAGCCGCCCGGCATCGTCGCGAGGGCTTCCTCGAAGATGCCCAGCGCCTCCGCCACCTCCTCCGCGCTCACGTCGAGAGGCGCGATCCAGCGCACGATGTTGTGGTCGACGCCACAAGTCAGTAGCAGCAGACCAAGGTCCGCGCAACGCGCGATCACGGCGTCACCAAGGGCGCCATCCGGCTCTCGGGTCGACCGGTCCCGGACGAACTCCACGCCGATCATCAAGCCAAGCCCGCGCACATCCCCGATGCGCACATCCGACGCCATCAACCGTCGCAGACCGGCCATCAGCTCCGCGCCGCGCGCGGCGGCGTTGGCCACCAGGTCCCCGCTCTCGACGGACTCCAGGACCGCCAGACCAGCCGCACAGGCGACCGGGTTGCCGCCGAAGGTGGAGCCATGGGCGCCCAGCCCCCAGGCCTCCTGGAGGGCGCGCGACGAGACCACGGCCCCGAGTGGCAGTCCGTTGGCGATACCCTTGGCGAGGACGACGACATCGGGCACGATGCCCGCCCACTCGAAGGCCCACATCCGGCCGGTCCGGCCGTAGCCGCATTGGATCTCGTCGCAGATGAGCATGATCCCGTGCTCGTCGCACAGCTCGCGCAGGCCGCGCAGGAACGCCACCGGCGCGGGCGTGTAGCCGCCCTCGCCCTGCACCGGTTCGATCAGCATCGCCGCCACGGTCTGCGGGCCGGCATCCTCCACCGACCGTCGAACCGCCGCCAGACAGGCCTCCGTGGCGCGCTCCTCGTCGCCACCGAAATCGTGATAGGCGTCCGGGAAGGGCAGGATCGACACCTCCGGCAGCAGCGGGCCGTGGCCACGCTGATAGTTGGGGTTGGATGTCGTCGCCGAGAGCGAGCCGAAGGTGCGCCCGTGAAAGGCGCGCGAGAAGGCGACGATGCCGGTCCGTCCGGTCGCTCGTCGACAGAGCTTCATCGCCCCTTCTACGGCTTCCGTGCCCGAGTTGGCCAGGAAGACCGAGTCGAGCGAGCTCGGCATGATCGCCGCGATGGCCTCGGCCAGCGCGGACACCGGCTCGACATAGCCAAGGCCGCTGCAAACATGAAGAAGTCGATCGACTTGCTGGTGGATGGCCGCCGTGACCCCCGGATGCCGGTGGCCGAGCACGGTGACGGCCAGGCCGCAGGCGAAGTCCAGATAGGCATGGCCTTCCGCGTCGAAGAGTCGGTGGCCATCGCCGTGGTCCCAACGGCGCTGGAAGTAGCGCGCCAGGGCCGGCGATAGATGGTCCGCATCGGAGGCACCGCTGGCGCCGCTGGCCCGGGCGGTGGCTAGGGCGCTGCTTCGGTCGGTGGTCGCAGTGGCCGCTGCGTTCGTCATGTCCATCTCCTGCTTGGGCTCAGTAACGCCGGCCGCGCTGGCGACCTATGTCGAAGAGTGCAGTGTCAGCGACGGCCATCACGGCCATCGTGCCGGCCTGGACCGGATCGGACACCACTAGATCGGCCGCGTCAGTCACCGACCCGACCATGTTGAGGGCCACCACCGGGATGCCCGTGGCCCGCAGTTCGCGGACCGCTTGCGTTATGTCGCCACCCATGATGGCGCCAGCCAGCACCAGCACGTGCGCCCGGGGCAGGTCGGCGACTGCCCGGACAGCCGCTGCGATGCGGTCCTCACCGACCAGCGGGATAGTGTCGACGCTGATGCGCTCGCCGCGCAGGTTGTGGCGGTCGGCCTCGCTCACGGCACCCAGGTTCACCTGAGCCACCTGGGCCCCGCCGCCGATGACGATGACCCGTTTGCCGAAGACCTGTCCAAGCGTCGGCCGCAGGTCCGTGACGGCCACGCCCGGCAGCGCTTCCAGCGCGGCCACCGCCGACGCGCCATCGAGGTCCCGGAACTCGATGTCGATCACCCGCTGCACCTCCGGCTCGCCCCTGGTGGCGGGAAAGACGGTCATCGACGTCAGGTCGCCGCCGGCGTCCCGGAGCGCGGCGAGAACGGCCACCGGATCGGCGTCGGCACGGATACGGACACTGATCTTGGCGGCCGATCGACCCGGCGCGTCGATGAGCAGGTCGGGATACTCCGACCGAGAAGCACCCGGCTCCGGTCCCAACTCGTTGGCCTCCGACATGCCGGCACTATGGCACGCGGTCGGGCTGCGGGCGCAGCCGTACACTGGCCGCGATGGGCATCCCCGCCGACGAGCACAGGCCGCGGAGTCGGCAGCACGACTTCCAGCGGATCCAAGCCGCGTCGTCGGCGCTGGGACGGTCGTGACCAGCACCGTACAACGGATGGACGACGTCGTCACGCGGGTGGACGACGTCGCCACGGTGGCTCTCGGCGGGCGCGCTCGCATCCGGGTCGGGATCGTGGGTGCCACCGGCTATGTGGGCGGAGAGCTGATCCGCCTCCTGGCCCGTCATCCGAACGTGCGGCTGATCGGACTCCAGGGTCGCGAGCGGGACCAGGAACCTGTGACGGTCAGCCATCCACACCTGGCCCGGACGGAGCTGCGCATCGACGCGGCCATGGCCAGGGATATCGATGCCGTGTTCTTGGCCTTGCCCCACGGGACCGCCGCCACGATGGTCCCGGAGCTGGTGGCGCGAGGCGTCACCGTCATCGACCAGGGGCCTGATTTCCGGCTGCGCGATCCGGCCGACTATCCGCGCTGGTACGGCTTCGAGCACCCCTCCCCCGACCTCCTGTCCCAGGCGGTGTACGGCCTGCCCGAACTACACCGCGCCCAACTGCACGGCCTGGCAGAGGGCTCGGCGGCCGTCATCGGCTCGCCCGGCTGCTATCCCACGGCCACGCTCCTGGCGTTGGCACCGCTGGCCAGCCAGGGCCTCATCGACGATCTCGTGGTCGACGCCAAGAGTGGCGTCTCGGGGGCCGGGCGGGAGGCCAGACCGGAGCTCACCTTCGCCGAGGTCGACGAGAGCGTCAAGGCGTATGGGATCGGTGGGCATCGACATGCGGCGGAGATCGAGCAGGAGCTCGCCTCCCTGGGCGCGTCAGGCGGCCCGGTCGACTTCCTGCCGCACCTGGTGCCGATGACCAGAGGCATCCTATCGGCCTGCCACGTGCGGCCCGCGCGACCGGTCACCCAGGGGGAGCTCGACGCCCTCTATCAGCAGGCTTATGTCGACGAGCCGTTCGTTCGTGTCGTTGGTCAGCCGCCGGCGACCAAGCAGGTCACGGGCAGCAACGAGTGTCGCGTCCACGTTTCGGTCGACCAGCGGACCGGGCGGGTGCTGGCCATCGGCGTCATCGACAACCTGGTCAAGGGTGCTGCCGGCCAGGCGGTGCAGGCATTCGACCTCGCCTTCGACCTGCCCGAGACGGCCGGGTTGGATCAGTTGCCACTGTCGCCATGAGCATGACGGTGCGCCTGACGCCCACCGTTTCCGACACAGTGGTGATGCCCCTGGGCTTTTGGGCTGGTGCGGCGACGATGGGTATCAAGGCGTCCGGCCATCCGGACGTGGCCATGGTCGCCGTGGCCGAGGGCTTGCCCGACGCAGCCGTGGCGGCCGTCTACACCACCAATGCAGTCCTCGCGGCACCCATCATCGTCTCCCAGGGACACCTCGCCCAGAACACGCCCGACGGTGGCGGCCGGTTCGGTCGGACCCGCGGTGTGATCTGCACCGCCGGCTGTGCCAATGCCGCCACGGGACCGGACGGCGAGGAGGACCAGCGCCTGCTGGCATGTGCCATGGCCGAGGGCCTGGACATCGATGCGACCCGCACGCTGGCCCTCTCGACGGGCCTCATCGGGACAAGGCTGCCAGCACGCCGGATCTACGGCCAGGTCGCAGACCTGGCCAGGGCCGGCCTAGGCGACAGCGCCAGCGACCTCGCCGCCGCCGCCGATGCGATGCGTACCACCGACTCGCGCGCCAAGGTCGCCTCGGTCAAGCTCGAGCTTCCCGACACGGCGGGCACAGCGAAATGGGTGACGGTGACCGGCATCGCCAAGGGGGTGGGCATGATGCATCCTCGGATGGCCACCATGCTCAGCATCCTGATGACAGACGCGCAGGCCGAGCCGGTGGTCCTCCATGAGCTGCTTCAGCGGGCGACCGTCCAGACATGGGATCAGCTGACGGTCGATGGCGACACGAGCACCAACGACACGGTCTTCCTGCTGGCGTCGGGGGCTTCCGGATGCTCGCCGGTGCTTCCGGGCTCGACCGCTGCCGACTCCCTCGGCGACGCCATCGGTGCGGTCGCGCGTTCGCTCGCTCGCCAGCAGGCGGCTGATGGAGAGGGCGCCACGACCCTCATCAGCTGCACCGTGATGGGCGCCCTCGATGATGCCGAGGCGCGGGCGGTGGCTCGCTCGGTCGTCGGCAGCAGCCTGGTCAAGGCTGCCTTCCACGGTCGTGACCCCAACTGGGGGAGGATCGTCGCTGCAGCGGGCAACGCGCGGTTGGCTGATGCCGCCATCCTGGTGGCTGCCGGGATGGGCGAGGAAGAGGCGACCAGGCGCGCCGGCAGCCCGGTCCGGCTCGATGTGGCCACCTTGCGCGTCCGGCTGTGCGGGGTGGAGGTGTTCGCCGGCGTACCGCGCGGCTTCGATCGCGAGGCGCTGCGCCGGCTGATGGACGTCCCGGAGGCGACGGTCGAGCTGGATCTGGCGATCGGCCAGGGTCGGGGAGAAGCGTGGGGCTGTGACCTCAGCGAACGCTACGTCAGAGAGAATTCCGAGTACAGCACTTGACGGGCGCCTCCGGGGGACAGCGGCCGCTCATCGTGAAGCTGGGTGGCACGACCATCGCGGAGGAGCGTGGCCTGCTCGGCGAGGTGGTGGAGCTGGCTCGGAGCAGGCCGCTCGTCATCGTGCACGGCGGAGGAGCGCGGCTGACCACCTGGCTGGATCGCCTTGGCTTGGGCCATCGGACGGTCGCCGGACGGCGGGTCACCGATGATGCCGCGCTCGAGGTGGCTGTCGGTGTCTTGCGCGGGCTGGTCAACGCCGAGCTGGTGGCCGCCCTGCGCGGTCACGGGGCAGACGCCGTGGGACTCTCGGGCTTGGATGGCGGCCTCCTCGTCGGTGAGCGCGTGCCCGGACTCGGGCGCGTGGCGACCGTGACGGGCGTCCGCGGCGCGCTACTGGAGGCACTCTTCCTGGGCGGTTTCCTGCCCGTGGTGGCGCCCCTTGCTCTCGACGCGGACGGTCTGATCTGCAACGTGAATGCCGATGACGCGGCAGCCGGATTGGCCGCCGGTGTCGGCGCTGACCTGGTGCTGTTGACCGATACCGACGGGGTCCGGGGTGCCGACGGCCGACGGATGGCGAGATTGAGCGCACGTGAGGCAGAGGAGCTGATCGTCAGCGGCGTCATCGGCGGCGGCATGGAGCCCAAGGTGCGGGCCGCGACAAGGGCACTCGTCACACCCTCATCGATGGCCCTCATCGTCGATGGTCGCGCCGACGGTGCACTCGGGCGGGCCTTGGATGGCAGCTCCGGCACGCGGATGGACCTGGGCCGATAGCAACGGCGGTGACGGACTCACTGACGGTCCTGGTGGTCGACGACGAGCCAGCCATGGTCGGCGTCCTCAGTGCCCTCCTTGGTCGGGCGGGGCATCGGATCGTCGCCGCCTACGACGGCGCTGAGGCGCTGCGACGCTTCCGCGAGGATCCGGTCGACCTGGTGCTGCTCGACCTGGCCATGCCTGGCACGGACGGGGCAGAGGTCTGCCGCGCCATCAGAGCCCAGAGCTCGACGCCCATCATCGTCGTCACCGGTGAGCGCGACCGGTCGACACTGGTGGAGCTACTCGACCTCGGCGCGGACGACTTCGTGCGCAAGCCCTTCCGCTCCGACGAGCTGCTGGCACGCATCCGGGCGGTCGGACGGCACGCGGCTGGCCACAGCGGGCGCGATGTCGCGTCGTCGACCGGCTGGCGGCTGGATCTTCGACGGCACGAGATCCTGTGGCAGGAGCATGTCGTGCCCGCCACGGCCATCGAATTTCGGCTGCTGCGCGCCCTTGTCGAGCGGCTCGGCGAACTGGTGCCGCACGACGATCTGCTGCGCGCCGGCTGGCCTGAAGAACATGAGCCTGACCCGCTGTGGCTCAAGCCACACCTTGGGCGGCTGCGCGAGAAGCTGGAGGTACTCGACGCACCGATGCCGCTTGCCGTCCGGGGCGTCGGTTATCGCCTCGAGGTCCCGTAGGGCCCCGTGACCGAAGCGCGACCGAACCGCCTCCCGGCCGCTGCTGACCTGACCGCATCGGCCATCTAGTCTGGATTCCGTGGAGCGCGGCGCGAGCTGGCTCCTGCCGTTCTCTCTAGTCCTGCCTACGACTCCCGGAGGGGATCGACATGCTCGTCACACATCCCTATTGGCTGACCTCACCGGATCCGGCTGGCCCGGTGACCTGCTTTGCGTGCGGCTGCCGGCTCCAGCCGGTGGACGGATCCGATGGCCAGTCGTGGCGACATTTCAGCTCCATGATCCCCGGCCGCGACGCCCGAGGCGACCGGCCGCCATGTGCCGACGCCGAGCACGACCGGCGGGGCCACGCGGTCGAAGCGACTTTCGCGACAGCCTGAGAGCCACCGCCTGAGCTGGCCGCGTGCCGCTCAGGCGCCGGGCATGGCCGCCAGCTCCAACACGAACTGCGTACCTGCCGGCTGACGCGGCTCCACCCGCAGGTCGCCGCCCATCGAGCGCGCCAGGTGTCTCGCCGCGAAGAGGCCGATGCCGGCGCCGCGAGGAGAGTCATCCAGCCGCACGAACGGCTCGAAGATGCGGTCGCGCCACTCGGTCGGGATGCCCGGCCCGTCGTCGGTGACCGCCAATAGGGCTCGATCACCGGCGCGCCAGCCGTACATGTCGATGCGGCCTCCGAGCGGCGCGTACTTGGAAGCGTTCTCCAGGAGATAACCCAGCAGGCGACGCAAGAGCTCCGCTGACGCGTATGCGCGTAGTGGCCGTGCCACGAAGTCGGCCGCCAATCGATGCCTTCGGAAGAGCGGCGCGAGTTCCCTGGCCGTCTCCTCCACGATGGTCACCAGATCGATCGGCCCCAGTTCGATGACACCGGAGGGAAAGACCCGCAGGCTCTCCAGGATGGAGTCGATGGTCGTGTCCAAGCGGTCGACCTGGTCCAGTGCCGCGAGCTCCCAGGCCTGCGCGTCGGGCTGCTCCCCCGCCTGTGCCCGACCGCCCAGCAGCTCCACGTAGGCGCGCACCACGGCCAGCGGCGTCCGCAAGGCGTGCGTGACCACCGCCACCAGGTTCGCGCGTGCCTCATCGATGGCCCGCAAGCTCTCCACCTGCGCCTCTGCCTCGCGTTGGAGTCGACCCTTCTCGATCATCCCGGCAAGGAGCCCCGCGAGAGCCTCGAGGAAGCGTACCGAGCCAGCGCTGAACCGACGGCGGTGAAGGGTCTGGACATTCAGGACGCCGACCACCTGATCGTTCCAGATGAGCGGCACAGAACACATCGAGGTATGCGGCTGGTCGCGGCCGGTTATCCAGGCGAAACGCGGATCGCGCCGGATGTCGGCGCTGACGATGGGCCTTCGCGTCTGCGCCACGATGCCGGTGATGCCGACCCCCAGCGGCAGTCGCGCCCGACCGATCCAACCGGTCGCCAGTCCGTTGGTGGCGGCCATGGTCAGGCCTGTCCCGTCGCGGTCCATGAGGTACAGCGAGCACACGTCAGCCCGAGCCGCATCGCGGGCACGGTCGACGATGATGACCATCAGCTCGTCCCAGGTCCGCGTCGACGCAGCCAGACGCGCGACCAGCGCAAGGAAGGTCAGCTCATCGAGTCGTCGTCGAGGGCCGGCCGCCGTGGCACTCGACACCGTCCCGGCCGAGGCAGCGCCACCGGATCGAGCGGGGCTCTGGGACGAGCCACCGCGGCCGTTGCTCGAGCGCGGGTCGAAAGACATGCCCGGCGTACGATAGCCGCTGGTTGGCAGGAGGAGAGGGACATGACCGAGACGCTGGAGAGTCGGGGCGCCGCCAATCAGAGCGGTGCCCACATCAACACGGACGCGTTCGCGGAGGCTCAGGACTTCCTGCCTCTGAAGGGCATCGACCATGTCGAGTTCTGGGTCGGCAACGCGCGCCAGGCGTCGGCCTACTACCGCGCTTTGTGGGGTTTCACGCCGACGGCCTTCTCGGGCCTCGAGACCAAGGTGCGCGATCGAGCCTCATACGTCCTGCAGCAGAACGACATCCGCTTCGTGGTCACGGCGCCGCTCGGTCCTGAGGGAGAGATAGCGGAGCACGTGCACCGTCATGGCGATGGCGTGAAGGACATCGCCTTCGCGGTCGACGATGTCGAGTCGGCCTGGCGGGAAACGACCTCACGGGGTGCCCAGAGCGTGATGGAGCCGACCGAACTCGACGGCGGCGACGACGGCATCTTGCGCCGATCCGCGGTGCGGACATACGGCGACGTGATCCATACGTTCGTCGACCGCTCCGACTACCACGGCGCCTTTGCTCCCGGCTACCGGCGCATCAAGCGGCCCCCGGCGGCCGCCGCTGGGTTGTCGCTCCTGGAGGTCGACCACTGCGTCGGCAACGTCGCCCTGGGCGAGATGGACCGCTATGTCGCCTACTACCGCGATGTCTTCGGCTTCAGCCAGCTCATCCACTACGACGACAAGGTCATCCACACCGACTACTCGGCCCTGATGTCCAAGGTCATGACCAACGGCAACGGTCGCGTGAAGTTCCCCATCAACGAGCCGGCCAGCGGGAAGAAGAAGAGCCAGATACAGGAGTATCTGGATTGGTACCTCTCATCGGGCGTGCAGCACGTCGCGCTGCGAACCGACGACATCGTCACCACCGTGCGCCTGTTGCGCCAGAACGGCATCGAGTTCCTGGGCCTGCCGCACGAGTATTACGCCTCGCTGGCCGAGCGCGTGGGTGATGTCGGGGTGCCCATCGACACGCTCGAGGAACTGGGCATCGAGGCCGATCGCGACGAGGAGGGCTATCTCCTCCAGATCTTCACCCGACCGGTCCAGGATCGTCCGACCTTCTTCTTCGAGGTCATCGAACGGCACGGCTCGCGCGGCTTCGGGGTGGGCAACTTCAAGGCACTCTTCGAGGCCATCGAGCGGGAACAGGCGCAGCGCGGAAACCTCTAGACGCGGCGATTTACGCGGCCTACGACGGCGACTGACGGCGATCGCCAGAGGCCGACCTCGCGATCGGCCGTTGCTTGTGACCCGGTTACCGTGCGATACCTGAGTTTCCTGCCAGATGGGCACCACAGAGGCATCGTCGTCCCTCGGATCGGCCAGGTCATGCCATGCGTGCGCCTACGCGCACAGCCGACCCGTAGCAGGCCTCGTGACCGGGGATGATGGCGTCGTGGTGCCCATTTGGACGAAAGGGTGCCGCTCTGGGCGCCGCCGGTCAGTCCCCGACTATCTCGAACTCGATGACTGGGCTGTCGGCCACGAAGACCTCCAGGCGGGCCTCCTGGTCCCACCGGCGGGTGATGGTCGTCAGAAGCGTGCGGCGGTCGTCCTCATCGGTTATCAGCCGCGCCCGCGCCGGCAGGTCGGCCGTCAAGCCGCTCTTCAGATGGAGTGTGAATGTCGGATCAGCGGCCAGGTTGGCATACCAACCTCGCTTGCCCGGCATGCCCGAGATGATCTTGCGCCCGCCGATGTCGAAGAAGGCGATCTCGATGCGGTGCGGCTGACCGCTCTTGCGTCCGGTCGTGGTGATGTCGACCAGGCCTCCTTGCGAGAGGGCCTGCTCGATGGTCAGGGCGGTGGTGGTCATGACCTAAGCTTACATCGTAAGTCAAGGCTTGCCTCGGGCGCTTGGGCGCTTGGGCGCAGCATGTGTGAATCGGAAGGCAGGTGAGGCTCTGGTCGGTCCTAGACTCCGTGGATGCGAGTCGCCCATGTCAGGGAGCGCCACGCGCCAGCTGGCAGTCCGTTTCGCTTGGCCGCCGCGCTGCCCGATGGACGATGGCTGGATCTGGAGGCGGCCCGGCGGCGGGCGCTCCGGGACGACCCCCGGCGCGGCCACAACGAGCCTGTGTTCCGGACCCCGGTGACCACGCTGGATGCCCATCTGGCGAGCGGTCGCCGCGTCGACGCGCTGCGCCTGCTCGTCGAGCCCTTCGAAGCGGACCCTGGGCGGCTTAGCTCGGGAGGCAGCGCTAGGGCCGGCGATGCGATGGATGACCTGACGCTCGACCGCCGCGATGTCCAGACCGGGCCACCGATCCTGCGGCCGACGAGCCTGCGCGACTTCTACGCCTTCGAGCGCCATGTGTCGACCATGTGGGCACGGCGCCATCAGGAGGTCCCCGACGCCTGGTATCGGCTGCCCATCTTCTACTTCGGCAACGTATCCGAGGTGCGCGGACCTGACGAGAGTGTCTGGGCGCCACGTGGCTCGACCGAGCTCGACTACGAACTGGAGATCGCGGCGCTGGTCGATACACCGGCGCGCGACCTCGATGCGCAGCGGGCCGAGGAGATCATCGGTGGCTACACCATCTTCAACGACTGGTCGGCCCGCGACCTGCAACGCGAGGAGACCGCGGTGCGCCTGGGACCTGCCAAGGGCAAGGACTTCGCGGTCTCCATCGGCCCTTGTCTGGTGACACCCGATGAGTTGACCGATGCTCGCTCCGGCAAGGGCTTCGACCTCGTCGCGACGGCCACGGTCAACGGTCAGGAACTGAGCAGGGGCACCTGGGCTGACATCCACTTCAGCTTCGGCGAGATGCTGGCGCGTGCCTCGGCCGATGCCCGGCTCATGGCGGGCGACCTGGTCGGTTCCGGGACGATCGGCTCGGGCTGCCTGCTGGAGATCAAGGACGATCTGTTCGGGCGATGGTTGGAGCCCGGCGACGAGGTGACCCTGTCCATCGACAGGCTGGGTGCGCTATCCAATCCGGTGGTCGCGCGGCCCACCTGATGGCGGCATGATGTCGGCCGGTCGTCGGGTCCTTGGCTCGCTGGCGGTCGGGTCGGCGGCCGCGATACGCCCGTCGCGTAACTCGACGACCCGATCAGCCACGCCAAGCATCAGCGGGTCATGGGTGGCCACGACCATGGTGATGCTCTCGGTGCGCGCGACCGACCGAAGCAAGGACATGATCTTGTGGCCCGTCTCGGAGTCGAGCTGGCCGGTCGGCTCATCGGCAAGCAGGAGTGTCGGCCGTACCGCCAGCGCCCGGGCAACGGCGACCCGTTGCTGCTCACCGCCCGAGAGCTCGTGCGGACGATGGTGAGAACGCTGCCCGAGACCGACCAGATCGAGCACCTCGGCGACCCGTTGGTCGCGCTCCGTCGGGTCCACCCGTAGCAAGCGCAGCGGCACCTCCACATTCTCGGCTGCCGAGAGGATGGGCAACAGCCCGAAGCCCTGGAATATGAACGACACGATCTGACGTCGGACCTGCACGAGCTGCGCCTCGGACATCGCCGAGAGATCCCGACCGATCAATGACACGTGCCCCGACGTCGGCTGATCCAGACCGCCCAGGATATTGAGCAAAGTCGTCTTGCCAGTACCAGAGCGACCCCGAACGCATAGCAGCTCGCGGCTCGCGACGCTCAGATCCACCTGGTCGAGAGCCTGCACGATGACATCGCCGGACGCGTATCGGCGGCTCACGCCGACGGCTTCCACGATGGCTCGCTCGCCCGAGCGGGCGACCCCCGGTCGGCTGGGTTGCTCAGCGGCCATCGTCACCGGCATCGTCCGGCCAGACACCGACATGGTCCTCCTCCAGCCTGAGCCGCACACGACGCGCCAGATCGAGCCGCTCGATGTGCGAGCGCGGCAGTTGAAGCCGACCGGCCCGGTCGAGCATCGCGAACTCCTCGGAGATGGTGCGGTAGCCGCCGTCGGTGCCTCTTTCGCGGCGATGGACCGTCTCGGTGCTGGTGCGACCGTCGCGGATGGACACGGTCCGACCGACCTCTTCCGAAACGAGGGCATCGTGGGTGACGATCACGATGGTCGTGCCGAGCTCGGCGTTGACCTGCCGGAGAAGGCCGAAGATCTCAGCCGAGGTGCGGCTGTCAAGCTCGCCGGTCGGTTCGTCGGCCAGTATCACGGGCGGCGAGTTGGCGAGCGCCACTGCCAGCGCCACGCGCTGCTGCTCACCGCCCGATAGGCGATCCGGTCGTGCGTCTGCCCGTTCCGCGATGCCCACCAGATGGAGCAGCTCCATCGCCCGCGGGCGGGTCCGCGAACGCCCATCAAGCACCATCGGCAGCTCGACGTTCTCGATGGCGGCCAGGTAAGGCAATAGGTTGCGCTGCGTCTGCTGCCAGACGAAGCCCACCACGCGTCTTCGGTAACGCGTGCGCTCCCGCCGGCCCATGCGTGTGAGGTCGTTGCCGTTGACGACCGCGCGGCCCGCCGACGGCGTTTTCGACCCAGCCAGGATATCGAGCAAGGTCGACTTCCCGCTGCCTGAGGCGCCCACGACGGCGATCACCTCGTGCGCCTGGACGAGCAGGTCGAGGCCTTGCAGGGCGACCACCTCGAGGTCGGCCACCTTGTAGATATGGACCAGACCATCGCACTCGATGTGGGCTGCGCCACCGATACGCGCCCGGCCGCCAACGGACAGGGCTTCGGTCACTCGAGCCCCCTTCGTATCTCCGTGGTCGGCCGGACCCGCCGTTCGGCGACCGCAGCCACGGTGATGCCCCCACTGGCGACCCCCACCAGAGCGGCGAGCAGGAGGAGTACGTACTCCCAGCGGAGCGTGGACGCCACCTCCAGGGTGGATCCGATGACCTGTTGCAGCCCGATGCTGCTCTGGACGAGGGCGAAGAGCCCGGCGCCGCCGACCGTGCCGAGGGCGAAGGCGACAAGGGTCGGGATGAGGTGCTCCATGACCGCCAGGCCGAGTGATTCGCGGCGGCTGAGGCCGAGGGTGCGGAGCTGAGCCGCCTCCGTCATCCGACCGCGGCCGGCCGCTCCGATGGCAGCCGCGATCGCCAGGGCAGCATAGACGCCGGCCGCCAACGCACTCGCCGCGATGCCTGTCAGGACGGCCACCATGATGGGTGCGAAGAGCATCCCGCTAGTCTGCTCGGACCGTACCTCCAAGCGCCCTTCATCGACCGTCGACGCGGCGTCGCGCAGGGCGCCTGTGGCGCTGTCGGCCGCGCGGACGAACAGATCGGTGACCGGCAGTTCGAGGTCGGGCTCGAGCGCCCTGAAGGCCGCCAGCGACGTGACCACGAACGGGCCGTCGACCGGAAGCGTGGCGAAGGTCTCTCGGGTGGTCACAGCGACGAACATGATGGGACGGCCGGCGACGGTCAGAGGGAAGACATCGCCTGGTGCGATCGGCTCACCGCCACTCGGCGACGCTCCGTTCGAGATGATGGCCGGCAACGGATCAGCGGTCGATGCTGCGAGCGCGGTCGGTATGGCGGCGTCGGCCGGCGTGCCGCCGATGACCTGCTTGAGGGCCATCGCGTCGATGGCCAGGAACTCGAATCGGGTCCTGTTCTGGCTCACCGCGTCAGCGCGGTGGGCAGGCGCCACCGCCTCCACGCCACTGATGCCGGAAACGTCGAAACCGGTCGGCAGCGCGCCACCACCGACCGTCATGCGGTGTGAAGCGCCCACATCGTGCCACGCGACGGCTAGCGTCGATCGCTCCAGGTGGGCCGCCATGGCGGCCGAGAACGTGCCGATCATCGCCGCCGCGACGAGCACCACGAGCACGGGACCGGTGCGTCCCTCCCGACTGGCTCGGCGTAGCGCCAGCGCCGGCACCAGGTCGCGACGGCCGTTCGTGACCCGCCCGATGAGACCGGCCAGGATCGGGTAGAGGCGACTCGCCACCAGCCCGGCGGCCAGACCACAGAAGCCGGGCGTGGCCGCCAGCAGGATGTCGACACCCGGGCCGGTCGCCTGTTCAGGTGATCGCCCGACCCCCCGACCTTGAAGTAGGAGGGTGCCGCCCAGCGCGACAGCCACGATGGCGACCTCGAAGGAGACCCGCCTGTAGGAGCCCCACCGGCCGCTCCGTGGCGCGTCTGGTCCGCGCGGACCTGAGCGCGCCCTGACGGCGACCGCGCCGATGACCATGGCCACGGCCAGGCCTCCACTGACTGCCACCGCGGTCGCCGTCGGCTCCCACGGCGGGCCCTGTACGAGCCACAGCGAGAAGGCGCCGGCGAGAAGGGACGCCGGAACAGCCAGCACGAGGGTCTCGACCAGGCTGGCGCCCACGACCTGGGCCATCGAAGCGCCGCGGGCGCGCGCCGTGGCAAGCGACCTCTCGCGGCGCGTGGCGATCAGGACGGCGAACGATCCAAGGCTGATGGCGGCCAGTCCGACAGGCCCGGTCCCCGCCGTCACCAGCACCAGGTCAGCTGAGCGCCATCGCTCGATGTGCCGCTCGATGAGCACTAGAAGCCGGCTCTGGAGAGCGGCCATCGACTCCGTACCGGGGCCGACCGCTCGATCGCGATACAGCCCCTCCATGCGCCGTACATCGGCGGCTATCTGCGGCAGCCTGTCGATCTCCAGTCTGGCCGGGTCGATGTGATACCGCCACGCGAAGCGCATCCGGAACGGCGGATCAGCCGCTTCTGCGAACAGCGCGGGATAGGCCTCCGGTGAGATGACCACGACGACGTCGGTGAACGAGTCCTCGGCCGAGAAACGACGGATGCGAGGTCGGATGATGGAAAGGTCATCGAACCACTCGTCCTCGACCAGCGAGACGGGCGGCTCGAACAGCCCTGTGAAGCGAACGGCGATGGGTACTGCCGACACGGCCAGCGGATCCGAGGTGTCACGCTCCAACTGCATGACTGCTCCGGCTTCGATGTCGTCGGCGGTCAGACCGAGGGCAGCCGCGGCTGAAACGGAGAGTGCCGCCTGGAAGACGGCCGCGCCGCTGCCCATCTCCACTTGCCCGGTCGGCGGCCCGCCGACCACATACCGGACGCGGTCGGTGGTCCCTTGCTCGATGCGCAGGATGACCGTCGTCAACAGGATGCGCTCGACCGGCAGCCAGCGCGGCGATTCGACGATGAAGGAACGGCCGGCGATGAGTCCGCGAACACTTCCCGGCAGTCGCAGCTCCGCCTGCCGACCAGCCTCCGCGATGAGTTCGGTCGGCGCGTCCCCCGGAGCAGGGGCGATACGAGTCTCTTGGGACAGCTCGATGCCGCGGTCGCTGGATCTCGCATCGGCCAGCTCCGTCGTCAGCGCCTCTTCCCTGGCCCGTTCATACAGTCTCGGGGAAAGCGCGAACAGCAGGGACGTGACGAACACGACGAGCAGAAAGGCGGCCGAGGCGGCCCGCTCGTCGCGAAGCCGGGCGAGTCCCAGCGCCAGCCAGTCCACGCTAGGCATCAGCGTCGCGCAGGATGCGTGCGATGGGCTGAGAGCGTAGCTGGCCCCAGACGACGAGTAGCAGCCCCATCATGAGCGCGCCGGCGACGATGAGGACGCCCAGCACGATCTCCAGCGGCACGATGACTTGGGGAGCTGGGACGGATGCCGCTCCGCTCTGCGTCAGGGCTGCGAAGGGCAGTACCAGCCAGGCGAGCAAGAGGCCAAGGCCCAGGCCGCTCGTGATGCCGAAACCGAGTAGCACCCCACCGTCCACGGTCAGCCAGTCGCCGACCTCGCGGCGGGACGCTCCCAGCGCTCGAAGGATGGCGATCTCTTCGACCCGCTCGGCGATGGCGACCCCCACACTGAGCAGGAAACCGATGGCCGCCAAGAGCAGAGCAGCCAAGGCACCCAGCCCGAGGGCACCGATCAAGGCCAGGGCGACGGGATCGCCTGCCAGGGAGCGGGCCACATCGGTGCGCAGGCTGACATCGGTCGAACCGGCGGCGCCGCGCAGCGTCTCGGCCACCTCGCTGGCCCTCGCGTCGTCGAGCGCCAGCCACCATTCGACCGACGGTAGCTCGTTACCGCTGTCGGCGTACCAATCGAGCGATAGAACGTGGGTGTCGACGATCACGAATGGTCGGTCCGGGTCGAGCGGCGGGAACAGCGAGCTGCTCTCCAGGATGGCCAGCTCCACCGGCTCGCCGCCGACATCGACCAGGATGACATCCGAGGGCCTGGTCCCGGTCGCGTCCAGGAACCCCTCGCTCACGATGGCCGGCACCGGACCGGGCACCGTCTGTCCCGCTGCCAGGCGGTGATCGACCGACGAGCCCGCCGCGATGGGCAGTCCCTCATCGCCGATGACGATGCGGAGTGCTCGTTCGTCGGTCATCACCGGGCCTCTCTCGAACTGCGACTCGCGCCACCAGCGCCATGACCCGAGCGCTGCCAGAGAGATCGGCTCCAGGCGCTCGCTTCCGCTCTCACCCGCCTCGACGGCTCGGATCTCAAGTGTGCCGCTCAAGTCGCTGGCACCCGGCGGCGCCGTCACGGCCAGTTCGATACCCACCAACGCCAACGGGTAGGAGGCGTCGAGCGGACCATCCTGTGCGGCACGGTCGAGAAGGACGGAGATCGGCTGGCCGATGCCCTCGCTGGAAGCGGCATCCTCGGCCCGCAGGCGGTGGATGCGGCCGTCGCCGTCAGAGAAGGCAGCCGTCACCTCCACCGCCAGCCAGGGCGGCGCAGCGAGCGGGTCGCCGCCAAGCGTCAAGGCGGTCAGTGAGACATCGAGGGTCACGAGCAGCCGGTCGAATCGATCAGCCAACAGCTGGGCGGTGGTCGTTGGCCGCTCTTGCGCCAGACGATCCAGTAGCGGCACGAACGACGTCGAAGCGGCGACCGGCTGGGTCAGCACCCGAGCGGCTGCCTCCGGCGTGACCGCCAGTAGTTCTCCATCAGTCACCGATCGACCGACCCGAAGTGGCTGGAAGAAGGCGGGCGAAGCCGCCTCCACGCCGGGGAGGGTTCGATACGCGGCACCGACGGACCAGGGCGGCAGATCCCCTGCGGACCCGCGGACGCGCGCGTCGGCGACGGCCTGGTACGCCGCCTGGTCGCTCTGGGAACGCGCCCACGTGGACGCGTAGGCCGATGCGAAGGTGGCGAGCGCCACGGCCAGCATGAGCAGCAGGGCCGAGCGCGTGTAACGCAAGGGTCGCCGCGCCAGTTGGCGTGCCCATAGTGGTGCGACCAGGGAACGCCGTCGGACCACGGCTCGTTCCGCCAGCTCTCCGATGCGCGGCAGGATGCGCAGGGCGAGGATCGAACCGGCCAGCAGGGTCAGGGCCGGCGTCACGACGAGAAGCGGGTCACCGCCCAACGCTCCACGGGCATCGCGCACCAACGGCGCGCCATAGAGACGCAGCTGGAAGAGACCGAGCGCCGCCAAGCCGATCACGGCGACATCCAACCCCACCCGCTGGGCCAGCGTCCGTCTGGCTGGCCTGGCGAGCGCTGCCTGGATGGCGACGGCGTCGGGGCGGACGGTCAGTGATGGCAGCATGAAGCCAAGCACAGCGCCGGCCGCACTGGCGACGGCGACGATGAGCACGTCGCTCCCGATAGCGGTCGCCGCGCCAACGCTCGTGCCGAGGGCGACGTGCTCGGGGATAGCCGGCACGATGAGCGAGGGTAGCCAGATGGCCAGCATCGTCGCCGGCACGACCAGCACCACTGCTTCCGCGGCAGCGAGCGCCGAGAGATGCCGCCCGGCCCCTCCGCGGGCGATGACCAGCGCCATCTGGGAGCGCCGCCGTTCCAACAGGAAGCCGGCCACGAGCGTGACCGCGTAGCCACCCAGCAGTGCGAACTGCGCCATGAGCGCGGTAAAGCCGGCTCCGGTCACGGTTACCGAGCGCTCGGCCTCGGCGATAGTCGCCGGCAACGCTGTCCGGACGGTGGGACGGACGCTCGACGGCAGTGCACCCGTGAGCGCGGCCTGAAGACGAGCCAGGGCCGAGCGCAACCGAGGCAGATCCGCGATCTCCAGTCGCTCGAGGGCGACGCTGGCGCGCCACTCGATGTCGAGGCGCGGCGACGCAGCGGCCACAGCGAGGTCATCGAACGGGATGATGGGCGACAGACGACGAGGCTGATCCGGGGCGCTCTCGTCTCCGCCTGGGCCAACCCAGTAGGCGTCTCCACGGTCCGGACGCCATAGGCCCACCAACTCGAGATCGACGCTCGGCCCGTCCGCCCGTGGGTCCTGAAAGCTGAGTCGATCGCCCACGCTGAGCTCGAGCTCCTCAGCAACGTCGGCCCTTACCACCGCTTGCCTCGGGCTGTGGCCAGGCTCCGGCCAGTTTCCCGCGGTGAGCGCTGCATGAAGCGCCAGATCCTCGTAGCTGGCCAGACCGGTCAGACCGTCCGCCCCTACCGGCCCGCCAGCGATGGGCACCAGTGTCGATGAGCGCACCACGCGGGCGATGGTGCCGCCTGTGGCGCCAAGGGCAGCTTCGATCTCACCGACGACCGATCCGTCAAGAGCTTGCCCTTCGGCGGAGGTGGCTGACACAGTGACAAGGATCGCGCGATCCGCGACTGGCGCACCGGCGATGGCATCACGTACGCCGCCCACAGCCACCGCGCCCGCGAAATGCGTGGCTGTCGTGAGCAGGGTCATGGCACATATGAGCAAGAGCCATGCGGCACTGACTACCGGCCAGTCGCGAACGCTGCGCGCGACGGCGTGCCTGACCACGCGGATAGGACCCACTCGAAGGGTTATAGCACTGCGCCGCGAACGAGCCGCCCCTCGGATCTCGT
>JACCYW010000164.1 GCA_013696275.1 Chloroflexota bacterium
AAGGACCGCAAGTGGTGCCATATCCGGATGGAGGGCACCACCTACGGGGACGTGCCGCTCAACGTGGAGCTGAAGCTGGAGGTGTGGGACAGCCCCAACAGCGCCGGCGTCATCACCGACGCGATCCGCTGCCTCAAGTTGGGTCTCGATCGGGGACTGGCCGGCACCCTGGTCGCACCGTCCGCCTACTTCATGAAGAGTCCCCCGATGCAGCTCCATGACGACCTGGCGCGCGAGCGGGTGGAGGCTTTCATCAGTGGTGCCGACACCGAGACCCTGGTCGGCACGGAGACCATCAAGCCGCGCAAGCAGCGCCGCATGTCGACCTCGCGGACGCGGCTCATCGCGGACAGCGGTCGGATGATCCCTGAGCCAACGGAGACAGCGACAGCCAAGGCTGGCGCAGACCGCTGACCGGCAAGCAGGGAACGCAGCGCGGCGTCACCTACGCGCCGCACCGGCGGGCAGCAGCAGGCTCAGCCAGCCGGGTCGGTCGGGCGGTCCAGCGGGCGCGGGAGCGTACCGTCGTGAGCGGCTACCGCGCCGCGTCGGGCGCACTGATGCGCATCCCGACGCGGGTCAGCCATCCCATCGCCAAGTCGCTCTTCCTGGTTAGCTACTGGGCTTGGCCGCACAAGCGCCGCATCATCGAGGCCAACGCATCGCGTGTACTGGGTCGACCGGTCAGCGACCCGGAGGTGAAGCGCCTCGCACGCCGCATCTACGCCACTTACTCGTTGGCCGTGGTCGAGTTGATGCGACTGCCGGGGATGGCCGCTGATGAGCCTTCCCGACTGGTCCGTTCGGAGGGGCAGCGGAGTGGCGACTCACTGGTGGCCATCTGGCAGGACGCCCGGGCGCATGGCCGCGGCATCATCGCGGTAAGCGGCCACATCGGCAGTGTCGATGTGTTCGCCGGTGCCTTCGCCGCCCGCGGGCTGCCCACCTACGGCCTGGCCGACGACACGGCATACCCCGAGCTATTCCAACTGCTGCGCCGTCACCGGGCTCGTTGGGGTATCGGCATCATCCCGTGGCGCAACCTGCGCGAGACCTTCAAGGTCCTGCGGCAGCCGGCGGTGCTGGGGCTGGTTGTCGACTGGGGCTACCGGCCAGACGGCATCCCGGTCCGGCTCTTCCGTCGGTGGACCTGTCTGCCGGCCGGGCCGGCCATGCTCGCGGCACGGACCGGTGCCCTGATCCTGCCGGTCGTCAACCGCCGCCAGCCGGACGGCACCTACATCGCTCACCACGACGAGCCCATCGAGGTTGCTGACGACTCCCCGGCCAGTCTGCTGCGAGCGACCCAAGCCATCGCCGATGCGCTCGAAGCGATGATCGCCGTTGCGCCGGAACAGTGGTATTCGTTCAAGCCGGTGTGGCCGAGCACGGAAGCAGAGGAGGTCGCGCTGGAGGCTCGCGCCAGCCAGATGGCGGCCGGCGTTCGATGAAGGAGGCGCCGCCAGTGAAAGGGCGGCCCGGCCAGGCATTGCGTCCGCCTCGTCCGACCGTCGTCCAGCGAGCCCGGATGAGGGGCCTGCTGGCGGGCATCGCTTGCCTGCGCCTGTTGCCCGAAGCGCTGGTGTATCGCGCGGCTTACGCGGCCGGGGCCGGACTCTCGCTTGTCATGACCGAGCGCCGGACCCTGGTGCGCGACAACCTGCGGCAGGTGTGCAGCGGTCTCCTCGCGCGTGGGCTGGCGTCAGACCGTATCGCGCGGGCGGGCGCCGATGAGGCAAGCCTGGAGCGACTGGTCCGCGCGGTCTTCGGGCACTGGGCGGTCGCCTACGCGGAGGCTGCCCTGACGATGAGCTATACGGCTGCCCAGCTGCGCGAGCGGGTGCGGGTGGACGATCGGGCGGCGACCGCGGCCGCTTTGGGACCAGCCGCTGACGGAGCTGCAACGAGTGATGCGCGGATCTTCATCAGCCCTCACTTCGGCAGCGTCGAATTGGCGGCTCGCTATGCCTCCGCGGTGGGCGGGCTTCGACTGACCGCGCCGATGGAAACGGTGCCCGATCCTGCTCTCCAGGCCTACCTGGAGAAGAGCCGCGGGGCAGGCGGCGTGAACCTCA
>JACCYW010000195.1 GCA_013696275.1 Chloroflexota bacterium
GGGGGCGCCCTCCGTACCGTCGACCTGTCCGTCGACGAGGAGTAGCATCGCCTGAGCCACGCAGGGGGACGCATCCATCCGAGCGCTGGGGGCGCATGGATCAGTGACGCTGGCCGAAGCCATCACAGGAGCATCGCTTGACGACCTTACAGAGCCTCAAAGGCCCCAAGGACCTTCGCACCATGGACGAACCGGCGCTCCTGGAGCTGTGTCAGGACCTGCGCTCGACGATGATCTCGACGGTCGCTCGCACCGGTGGCCACCTGGGTAGCTCACTTGGCGTCGTCGAGCTGACGGTGGCACTCCACCGCATCCTGGATGCCCCCCGCGACAAGCTCGTCTGGGACACCGGTCATCAGGCTTATGCGCACAAGCTTCTGACGGGCCGGTCGGAGAGCTTTGGCACACTCCGCCAGCTGGGTGGGGTCGGCGGCTTCCCACGTCGCAGCGAGAGCGAGTACGACACCTTCGACGGCGGTCATGCCGGGACCGGCCTGTCGATCGCCGAGGGGCTGGCGCTGGCCCGCGACCAGCGGGGCGGCAGGGAGAAGGTGGTCGTCGTGGTGGGTGACGCGGCGCTCATGACGGGCATGAGCCTAGAGGCGCTGAACGACATCGGACATCGCCGGGCGCGCTTGCTCATCGTCCTCAACGACAACGAGATGAGTATCTCGCCGACGGTCGGCGCCATCAGCACCTACCTCTCGCGCATCAAGCTGTCGCGTACGTGGCGTGGCTCGCGGCGCGCCTATGACGACGCGGTGGCTCGTTTGCCGGTCGTGGGGCCGAGTGCGCTCGAGTGGTCAAGGCGGCTTCGCAAGTCGGTCGTCAGCTTCGCACAGCCGGGCCAGCTCTTCGAGGACCTCGGCATCATCTACATCGGGCCGGTCCCCGGCCACGACCTGGTCGCCCTTCACACCACCCTGCAGCGCGCCCTGCGCGACATGGAAGGGCCCGTCATCGTCCACGTCCGGACCCGCAAGGGCCGCGGCTATGAGCCCGCCGAGGCCGACAAGGTCGGCTTTCACGGTGCGGCACTGCCGCCTATGTCGGTGCTCGAAGGAGGCACCGCCAGCGCCGAACCGGGGGCGGTCAGCGATGGTGACGCGACACCCTCGGCGACCCAGGCAGCGGCGGCCAAGTCCAACCCGCCCAATTACACCGCGGTCATGGCCCAGGAGCTCATCGCCATCGGGCGCCAGGATGAGCGTGTGGTGGCCATCACCGCTGGGATGCCCACCGGCACCGGCCTGGCCAAGTTCCAGGCCGCCTTTCCCGACCGTTTCTACGACGTGGGTATCGCCGAGCAGCATGCCCTGACCCTCGCCACCGGCCTGGCGCTGGGTGGCTGCCGGCCGTTCGTGGCCATCTACGCGACCTTCATGCAGCGCGCATTCGATCAGTTGGTGCACGATGTCTGCCAGAACGACCAGCCGGTCGTCATCGGCGTCGACCGTGCTGGTCTGGTCGGCGAGGACGGCACCAGCCACCAGGGCATGTTCGGCATCCCCGCGCAGCGACAGCTTCCCAACCTGATCATCTGTTCACCGTCCGATGAACAGGAGCTGCGATCGATGCTTCGAACGGCCTTCGTGCAGGACCACCCATTCGCCATCCACTATCCGCGCGACCCGGGCTTCGATCTGCCGCAGACCACACCCAGCCTGATACCAGTGGGAAGCGGCCGCATGATGCGCGAAGGCAGCGACCTGCTGTTGATCGGCTTCGGGCCCATCGTGCGTCGCGCTCTCGACGCGGCCGACTCGCTGGCCCAGGACGGCTGGTCGGTGGGTGTCCTGAACGCGCGCTTCGTCAAGCCGTTGGACCGCGAGCTCATAACCGCCCAGGCGCGCGGCAAGCGCCTGGTGGTGACCCTGGAGGAGAGTGTCGCAGCGGGCGGTTTCGGCGGCGCCGTATTGGAGGCCCTTGCCGACGCCAGCCTCACCGATGAGGCGCTGCGCGCCATACCGGTCCGAATCATCGGTCTGCCGCCCGGTGCCTTCGTGGACCACGGCGGGGTGGCCGACCTGCGCCGCGTCACCGGCCTTGATGGGCCCGGCATCCTGGCTCGGATCCAGGGGGCGCTGGACACATTGGGGCTTCGGCCGGCGGTGCCCAGCCAGCGCACCGAGGCACGCTCGGCCTGACTCGCCAAGCACGACCCGGACCAGCCGGCCACGCCGGCACCCGCATCCGGTTGGACCACCTCATGGTGGAGCGATGCCTGGCCCCGACGCGCTCGAGCGCCCAGGCCCTGCTGCTGGCTGGTCGGGTGCGCTTCGGCTCGGGCGATGGTGCGCGGACCGACCGGAAGGCAGGTGAGCTGGTCGATCGGGACGCCATCCTGGAGCTGATCGAGCGCGCACCGTTCGTATCCCGGGGAGGCGAGAAGCTGGCTGCGGCGCTGCACTC
>JACCYW010000203.1 GCA_013696275.1 Chloroflexota bacterium
ACCTCGCCCATCGCGGCGTGGACCGGATCCGCGTCGCGGTGCGTCCTTGCCGCGGTCTCCGGGAGAAGCGTGAAGCGCGGCGTGAGGCCAAGTGCCATCGCCAACCTCACGTAACCTGCGACCGAAGAGGGTTCGCCCGCCTCCACACCCTGGACCATCGAACGACTGACACCCGCCTTCTCGGCTAGCTGTGCAAGCGTCCAGCCTCGACGCACCCGCAGGTCGTGTACCTCCCGTCCCAGGTCAGAACTGAGCCGGTTCGTGAGCTGGCGGACCCTGGGTGGCGCCGGGGTCAGGATGCTGCGAGGGGACATGCCGGAATGAGTGAACCTCACGGCCCTCATCGGCGGCTTGTCGGCGGCTTGTCGGCGCCTTCCCTGTCACTTGACTGGCGGATGGTCCACTCATTTCGTAGTTACGCCGACGACTGATCCGGTGAGGTGGCGATGCACCCGACGAGCGAGGCTCAAGGGGGCGGAGCGACCTGACGACGGTCACTCATTCCGGACACCGGCCGACTAGCGCTGCGCCTCCAGTACCAGCGGCTGGTGACCTTGCCGCTTCAGCTCGTAGGCTGCTACCAGTCCAGCGATGCCGGCGCCCATGACGATGACCCGCTTTCCCGGCTGTGGGCGTGCCTCCAAGCCCTCCGCAGGCGTCGCCAGCAGCTGCTCCGAGACTGGCGGCGCAAGGTCGGGGGCGGGCATATCGGCGCCCATCGCCGGCTGCTCGGTCGAACCGACCGCGGACCGATAGTCCGGTGCGTCGGGAGCCATGGCCCGCCTCATCGCAGGTAGAAGAAGCTGACGCCGAGGATGATGTAGACGCCGAAGAGCAGGGCACCTTCCAGCCAGTTCGACTCACCATCCAGGGCTATGAGCACTGTGATGGCTGCCGCCACGGCCACCGCTCCCACCTCCAGCGGCGCGAACACCAGATCCATCGGCTGACCCACGATGAGGCCCAGGAAGACGAGCAGCGGGGCCACGAAAAGAGCGACCTGGAGGCTAGAACCGATGGACACGCTCATCGCGAAGTCCATCCGGTCCTTGAGCGCCAGTTGGACCGCCACCAGGTGCTCGGCGAGGTTGCCGATGGTCGGGATGAGGATGACCCCGACGAAGAACGGCGTCAGCCCGAACTGTTCGATGAACGGGTCGATGGCCCCGACCAGCAGCTCCGAAAGGACAGCCAGGAAGATAGCCGCCACGCCCAGCACCCCGAAGGCCACGCGGCCCGACCAGGGCGGACCGGCGTGGCCGGCCGGGTCCTCCCCGCCCAGCACCTCGGCCGGGTGACGGAAGCGGTAGAAGAGGGCCACGAAGTAGAGCGCGAAAAGGACCATCGACACCACCACGCTCTCCTCGCGCTGGTGCGACTCGGGCCCACCGCCGGAGGAGAAGGCGAAGATGGCCGGCACGAACAGACCGATGACCGCCAGCAGCAGTAGCGTGGAGTCGAGGCTGGCGATCTTGCTGTTGAAGCGCTGCGTCCCGTTACGGAAGCCGCCCAGGAGGAGGCTGAGCCCGAGGACCAGGAGCAGGTTGCCGATGATCGAGCCGGTGATAGAGGCCTTGACCACGCCGATGAGCCCGGCCTGAAGTGCGAAGAAGGCGATGATCAGCTCGGCGATGTTGCCGAATGTGGCATTCAGGATGCCGCCGACCTGGGGACCGGTCAGCGCACCCAATCGTTCGGTCGAGGCGCCGACCACGTAGGCCAGGCCCAGGATGCCGGCGGCACTGACGATGAAGAGGGGGGTGCCCTCTATGTGCAACAGGTATTCCATGGCGATGGCGGCCAGGCTGACCACGAGGGTCGCGAGGAGGACGATCCGGCCGAAGGTGGACAGATCGCGCAGGACGGGCAGGTTCATCGCGCTCCCTCATCTTCCATCTCGACCAGATCCCGGGTATCGAACAGATCCCGTCGTGGCAGGCCGGTCTCAGCGGCCACGGCCTTGGCAGCGGCCGAGCGGCTGAGGCCCTCCCTCACGCGGCTGTCGACGCGTCGGCGTCCTTCCTCAAGGTCGACATCCGTGCCGGCGGGCGATGCATCGGCGCCCGCCAGGACCAGCGTGACCTCGCCTCGCAGCGCCACAGCACGCACTTGATCGGCCAGCTCGGCAAGGGCACCGCGCCGCACCTCCTCGTGCCGCTTGGTCAGCTCACGACACAACGCTGCGCGCCGGCCCGGGCCACATGCAGCCACCAGGTCATCCAGCGTGCCGCTCACCCGGCCGGGTGCCTCGAAGAGGACCGTCGCTCGGTCGTCGACTGCGATGGCGGCCACGCGCTCCCGCCGCTGCCGGCCCCGACGGGGCAGGAAACCCTCGAACGACCAACGCGCGACCGGCAGCCCGCAGGCCATCAGCGCGGCCAGCACGGCGGAAGCGCCGGGGATCGGCTCGACGCGGCCGCCGCGTCCCGCCCAGGCCATGACCAGCCCTTCGCCTGGGTCACTGATGAGCGGCGTACCTGCATCGGAGACGAGGGCCAGGTCCTGACCGAGCGCCAGGTGATCCAGCAACGCCCGCTCGCGCGCCGGGTCGCTGTGGGCGTGATACGCCTGGAGTCGGGTGGTGATGCCGTGGCGCGCCCAGAGCCGGCGGGTCATACGCGTGTCCTCCGCCGCCACGAGCGGTACCGATCGCAACACGTCGATGGCCCTCAGGGTCAGATCGGCCATGTTGCCGATGGGCGTAGCTACCACGTACAGCGTCCCGCCGGCGGCGTCTCCGTCATGCATCGCGCGCCGAGCCCGGACGACGGCGCGGATACAGGTAGTCCACGCCGACCGTCCGTGGGCCGAGCTTGGCGATCGGCGGCATCTGGCGCTTGAACTCCGAGCCAGCGACCATGCGCGCGACCCGTGCGACGAGCTCGCCCGGAAAGCCCATCACCGCCAGGGCAGCCGGATCGCGACGTCGGTCGACCATCCAGTAGAGCAGCCGGTCGAGTACTGGATAGGTGACTCCCATCTCGCTCTCATCGGTCTGGCCCGGCCACAAGTCAGCCGACGGCGCCTTCTCGATGATCGCGCGGGGCACCCCCATGACCGCGGCAAGCTGACGGAGTTGGGTCTTGTACAGGTCACCGAGCGGAACGAATGCACTGGCCGAGTCGCCCCACAGCGTGGTGTAGCCGATGAGTAGCTCCGTCTTGTTGCCCGTGCCGACCACCAGGCCCGGCCAGCTGACGGACTTGTCATAGAGCAACGCCATGCGCATCCGAGCGGCCAGGTTGCCCCGCCGAAGAGGGCTTACGTCGGCTCGACCGTCGATACCGGCGTAGGCATCGACCATACCCGTGATCTCCACCGTCTCATTGGCACAACCCAGCCAGTCGACGACGCTATGAGCGTCACTCAGCGAGTCGGCCGAGGAAGTGCGGTATGGCATCAGCACACACAGCAGGCGCTCAGGTCCGATGGCCTCGGCGACCAGCGCCGCGGTCAGCGCGGAGTCGACGCCGCCAGAGAGACCCAGCAGCGCCTTTTCGAAGCCAGCCTGACGGAGCTGTTCGCGGATGAACCCGCTGATGATGCGCCGCGCGATGTCGGTATCGATGGCCAGCTCGGCCGGCAGGCTGACCGCCGCGGGAGCCGTCACGACTCATCCTCGGGCAGGCCCGCCCGGCTGCGCACGATGCGTTCGAACTGGCGCAGGACCACGTCCGGCCGCTCGTCCCGCAGCAGCGGGATACCGATGCGCTCGCGGCGCAGGGCGAGCCGGTCGATATCGGCCATGAAGATGCCCTCGTCGTGCAGCGGCGCCGAACAGATCGACGTGCCGGTCGGATCGATGACCTCTGAGCCGCCCCAGAAGGTGATCGACTCCTCCACGCCTACGCGATTGACGAACACCACGTAGGAAGTGGTCAGCTGAGCATAGGTCCGCAGCAGGCCACGCCACGAGCTGGCCGTTCCGAGACCGGATCCATGGGCGGCCGCGACGTCACGGCCTGGCGAGGAGGAGATGTTGATGAGCAGCTGCGCGCCGTCCAGAGCGAGTAGGGCGGGCGTCGCCAGGTGCCAGAAGTCCTCGCAGATGCAGATGCCCAGGGAGATACCCAGGCGACTGTCCACGGCGCGCAGGACGTTACCAGCGGCAAAGAAGCGCCGTTCATCGAAGAGTCCGTAGTTGGCCAGGAACACCTTGCGGTGGACGTGCCGCACGGCGCCCTCCTCGAGCAGGGCAGCCGAGATGAACAATCGGTGGTCGACCGACTCCTCGACGAAGCCGATGACCGTCGAGATGCCGTGCGACTCCGAGGCGAGCGCCATGAGGCGCGGGTCGTCGACTCGCATGGCGACTTCGGCGTTGAGATCCTGGAGCAGGTAGCCGGTCAAGCCCAGTTCCGGGAAGATCACCAGATCCGCGCCGTCAGCGCGGGCAACGTCGAGCAGCGCCCGGTGACGCTCCAGGTTCTCGTCCGTGAGCCCCAGGCGCGGCGCCATCTGCACGAGCGCGATGCGAAGCGGCTCCACCGGGCGAGTGTAACCAAGGTGGCGTGGCGCCCAGCGTGGTGCTAGGCTTCGCCGATCCGTCTGAGGCTATCCGCGCCCGCGCGGTGGTCCTTGGTCTGGCCGGCAGTCCAGGAGCTGGCATGGGAACGGCGATGACCGTCACGAGTGACGCTGACCGGCCCTGAGTTCCTGTCGGGAGGGCCGACCGTCATGACGGACTTAGTGAGGAGGACAGGCCAAGGATGAGACGACCCACATGGTGGCGAACGCTATCTCTGGGAGTAGCGGCGATGCTGGTCATCGCAGCGTGTAACACGGGAACGACGCCGCCCGCACCGACCAGCAGTGGCGCTGCCGCCACCGGGACGCCGGCGGCAAGCGC
>JACCYW010000174.1 GCA_013696275.1 Chloroflexota bacterium
AACGCATGGCTCGTGAACACCGGCTGGACTGGCGGTGCCTACGGCGCCGGCGAGCGGATGAACATCACGCATACCCGCAACATGGTCCGTGCCGCGCTCGATGGACGGCTCGACGGTGTCCCGACGGTGACCGATCCGGTCTTTCGGGTCGAGGTCCCGGTGTCCGTCCCTGATGTCCCGAACGATGTCCTCCAGCCGCGCGATACGTGGGCCGACCCGGCCGCCTACGACCGTCAGGCGGCCAAGCTGGCGGCCATGTTCGTGGACAACTTCCGCCGATTCGAGGCCGGTGTCTCGGCCGCTATCAGGGCCGCCGGACCTCGACCGGCAGAGCGGCCCGATCGATGACTGCCAACCGCTCGTTGCGTTTCATCCTGGTCCTCTGGGTGGTCGGTTTCGTGGTCATCTCGTGTGGCCCCGCGATAGCCGGCGATGGTGTCGGCGGCACCCTGGTGGGTGGCTTCATCGGCCTCCTCCTGGGGTCTGTCCTGTTCGTGCCGTGGGTCGTCGGAGTGGTCATCCTGCTGGTGCTCATCATGATCACCAATCCGCGCCGCTATCCAGACGACCGGTACCTGCCCCCGCGCTGATCAGCTAGCAGCTGACTTTCCTGACGTAGCGGCAGGGCAGGTGCTCAGCGGCCAGGTTCGATGACTCTGGCGTTGTGAACCAGAAGGGAGGGCGCTTCGATCGATCCCCGCCGAGCGCTCGACTTGAGGTCCTTCGACCGTCCGGTACCCGCGCTTCTTCAGGGTCTCGTGGACTGGGACGCCGGTCGGCGACTGCATTCCTGCTCACGGCCCGCGGGCCCAAGACGCGCTTGACCTCGGTGGCGCGATGCGCAAGACTGTGCGCATGGCTCTGCGTACGCCCACGAATCTATCCCTACCCACCGACTTGGTGGCGGAGCTGGACGAGTTAGCTGGTCCGCGCAATCGCAGCGCGTTCGTGGAGGAGGCCATCCGCGCGCGCATCCGGCGGGAACGTTTCCGGAGGGCGATAGAAGAGACGGCGGGTGCCTGGGATGCAGCGGAGCATCCAGAGTTCCGAACACCGGAGGACACGGCCGCCTGGGTACGGGCTCGGCGCGCTGAGCTCACCGATCCAGGACCAGAAGGAGCCTGAAAGGGTGCGGTACATCCTGGACTCGGCCCTCCTGATCGATCACCTGCGAGGCGTGGCGGCAGCATCCGCAAGGATGCGCCGCTTATGGGAGGAGGGCGACGAGGGCATGGTCACAGAGGTCGTGACGTGCGAGGTCTGGGCTGGAGCTCGAGATCCCGATGATCGAGACCTGATAGCGCTCCTCGAGCCGCTGGAGTTCGTGGTACCGGGCCCGTACGCATCGATGATGGCGGGTCGCTGGCGCGCGGACGCTCGCGCCCTGGGACGAACGCTCAGCCTGGCCGATGCACTGATCGCTGCGAGCGCCGAGGGTCTCGGGGCTGCCGTTCTGACGCGTAACGTACGAGACTTCTCCCTGACGCCAGTTCGCCTGGAGACCTATTGACAGCCGCTTTTGGCGCAAACGGAAGACCGCGCGGCCCGCTCAGGTCGCGAGGGCCGGACTCTGACCGAACTGGTGCTGCAGGGTAGGTTCACGAGATCGGTGCGAAACGGGCCGTGAAGTGTCGGAGTCGCGCGGGGGCGTCGGTGATACGGAATCCGCGTAGCTCCGAGGCCCGCTCGGCGACCGAGTGGACGACCTCTATGACGTAGTCGATGTGCGACTGGGTGTAGGTCCGGCGCGGTATCGCCAGGCGGACCAGATCCATGGCGGCTGGTTGCTCGGTGCCGTCCGGTTGGAGCCCGAACATGACCGTGCCGATCTCACAGCTTCGGATGCCGCCCGCCAGGTAGAGCTCACAGGCGAGTGCCTGGCCAGGGTATTCCAGCGGTCTGATATGCGGCAGCAGCTCACGCGCATCGATGTACACCGCATGTCCGCCGATGGGCTCGACCACCGGCACGCCCGAAGCCGCCAGCGCTTCCCCGAGGTACGCCGTGGAGGTGATCCGATAGCGCAGGTAATCCTCATCGACCACCTCTTCCAGCCCTCGGGCGATGGCTTCCAGATCCCTGCCCGCCAGGCCGCCATAGGTCGGGAAGCCTTCGGTCAGGATGAGCACATCACGGCAGCGCTGCGCCGTGTCGTCGTCATCGAGCGCCAGCCAGCCACCGATATTGGCCAGGCCATCCTTCTTGGCCGACATCGTCATCCCGTCAGCGAGGGCGGCCATCTCGCGCACGATGTCGGAGATCTTCCGGTCTCGGTAGCCCGCTTCGCGCTCATGGATGAACCACGCGTTCTCAGCGAACCGGCACGCATCCAGGAAGAGGGGTATGCCGTGACGCCGGCACACCTCGTGGACGGCCC
>JACCYW010000242.1 GCA_013696275.1 Chloroflexota bacterium
GGGCGTGCGCGAGCCCGGCGACGAGTCGATCGATCCGTCGTGGCAGGGCTTCACCTCCTTCAAGACCCGTTTCGGTGGCCGGCCGCTGCGCCACCCCCGGACGTTCGACGTGGTCCTGGATCCCTTCTGGTTCCGCATCCGGGACTGGCGCGAGCGCTATCTCGATGCCCGCGCCGCACGGCTTTCGCGCGCGGCCGCTGAGCCAGCTCGCGACGGGTGATCGGGCCCGCCGCGGGCTCCGGTACCATCACTCGCCCATGCAGACCGCCTTTCGAGACCTGACCTGCGGCGACGCCCGTATCACTCAGGTGGGGCGTCCGGTCTCGCTCTCCGGCTGGGTGCACCGGCGGCGCGACCTGGGCCAGCTCATATTCCTGGACCTGCGCGATCGGTTCGGCATCAGCCAGGTGGTCATCGACGCTCAGGAGTCACCGGACGCCCATGCCGCAGCGTCCGCCGTGCGTACCGAGTTCGTGATCACCGTGCGCGGCGTCCTGGCAGCGCGGCTGCCGGGGACAGAGAACCCGAAGCTGCCGACCGGTCAGGTCGAACTGCGGGCGAACGAGCTGGTGGTCCTGGCCAGCGCGCGGACGCCGCCGTTCCCCATCAACGAGCCGGATGGGCAACTGGACGAGTCGGTCAGGCTGACGTACCGATATCTGGACCTGCGGCGCGAGCCCATGCAGCAGCGGATCATGCTGCGCGGTCGCCTGGTGCGGGCCATCCGGGAGGCCCATCACGAGGCTGGCTTCGTGGAGATCGAGACGCCGCTGCTCATCAAGTCGACACCGGAGGGGGCGCGCGATTTCATCGTGCCCTCGCGACTCCAGCCTGGCCACTTCTATGCGCTGCCCCAGAGTCCGCAACAGCTCAAGCAGTTGCTCATGGTCAGCGGCTTCGATCGCTACTTCCAGATAGCCCGCTGTCTCCGCGACGAGGACCTGCGCGGCGATCGGCAACCGGAGTTCAGCCAGCTCGACCTGGAGATGAGCTTCGTCTCGGAGGCCGACGTGATGGCCTGGGTGGAGCGCATGGCCATCGAGGTGAGCAGGTCCGTGGTGCCCGAACGGCCGGTGCGCGATGAGCCGTTCAAGGTGCTGACCTATCGAGAGGCCATCGATCGCTTCGGCTCGGACAAGCCAGACATCCGCTACGGGATGGAGCTCACCGACCTCGGCGCGGCGGTCAGGGACAGTGGTGCGCGGATCCTCCAGGTGACCCTCGACGCGGGCGGGCGAGTCTTCGGCTTCGTCGCGCCCGGCATGGGCGAGGCGTCGCGATCGCAGTTGGACGGCCTGACCGAGACCTCGCGGCGGCACGGTGCGAAGGGGCTGGTCTGGATGGCCCTCGACGAGCACGGATCCGTGCGCTCGCCCATCGCCAAGGCCCTGGGGGAGGACCGTACGCGGGAGCTGGCCACAGCCGCCGGGGCAGACCCCGGCGACCTGGTGCTCATCGTGGCCGGTCCGGATGTCGAGACACAGGAGGTGCTCGGCAAGCTGCGCGTCGAGCTGGCTGCGCGGCTGGCTCTGGCGGACCCAGGCACGCTCGCCTATGTCTGGGTCCACCGTTTCCCGATGTACCAGTGGGATGCGGCTGGTGCACGCTGGGACGCCACCCACAACCCGTTCAGCGCCGTACTCCCGGAGGACGAATCATTGCTGGTGACGAAGTCGGGCGATGCTTCACGCGCTTCGGTGGACGACCCGGCCGGTCGCGCCCGTGCACTCCAGTACGACCTGGTGCTCAACGGCTGGGAGCTGGGCGGCGGATCGATCCGCTTCAACACGCGCGCGATGCTGTCATGGTCATTCTCGTTGATGGGCCACTCGCTGGCCGACCAGCAGGAGAAGTTCGGCGGCATCCTGGACGCCTTCGAGTACGGAGCTCCGCCGCACGGCGGGATCGCCATCGGCATAGACCGGTGGGCCGCTCTGCTGACCGACCAGACCAACATCCGCGAGGTCATGGCTTTCCCCAAGACCTCCTCGGGCAGTGACCTGATGCTCGAGGCGCCGTCACCGGTGGCGGCCGAGCAGCTGCGTGAACTGGGACTGCGACTCGCCAACGACGCCCGGCGCGGAGGTCAGGCTCGGTCGTATGGCGCCAGCGACGGTCCCTCCAGCGGCGAGGCATCATCGTCGCCGGTGCCTACCGCCTCACCCCATTCCGGCGGCGGACCACCCAGCGGTCCGGAAGGGCCTTCGTAGTCGGGTAACGAGTCCAAGGCGACGGAGATATCCAGAGTCGTGCCTGGATCGCCAGACTCCAGCAGACGCGACGCCACCCCGGCTACGACGAGGTCGTCGAGCAGCGCATCGGGTAGCAGATCACGGCTCGCCCTGGACAACGTGCCGGCGTGCTCCAGCGGTACCAGGGCTGGCCATCCGGCGTGTCCCTGCCAGGTCGGTCGCACCACCG
>JACCYW010000346.1 GCA_013696275.1 Chloroflexota bacterium
CCGCTTCAGCGGTGCCTACATCGAAGGTCACTCCGTCCACCGCCCTGACCCGCCCTCCGGGGAGGTCGAACTCCACGACCAGGTCGCGGACCTCCAGCAGCGCCATCGCCCTACGCTCGCCCGGGCAGGGCAGTGGCCGCCTCGTCCACTCCGGTGTCCGGACCACTGCTGTACGCCTCACGAGACCGGAGGCGTGGATCCAGGATCTCATCGAAGGCGGCCCCCAGCATGGTGAAGGCAAGGACGACCAGCACGACCGCCAAGCCCGGCGGTACGAACCATGCCCATCGCCCGAGAGTCAGGGCCCCGGCACCGAACGACTCCTCCAGGATGCGTCCCCACGAGTAGGTGTCGCGCGGGCCGACCCCCAGGAACGAGAGCGTCGTCTCCAGGAAGATGGCGCCGGCGATGGTAAGGGTGGTGTTGGCCAGGACCAGGCCGAAGACGTTGGGCAGGACCTGGCGCATCATGATGCGCGCGTTGCCGGAGCCGAAGGCCCGCGCCCGGTCGACGAACATCCGCTCCCTGACGCTGAGTGTCTGTGACCGGATGACGCGCGCCGTCCCGGGCCATGAAGCGATGCCGATGACGATGATGACGTTGAGCAGGTTCGGTCCGAGGATGGCCGCCAGGACCAGCGCCAGTACGAGTGTCGGCAGCACATAGAAGAAGTCGGTGATGCGCATCAGCGCGAAGTCGACACGGCCGCCCAGATATCCGGCGATGATGCCCACGCCAGACCCGATGATCATGGAAAGAAGGCTGGCCACGACGCCCACGATGAGACTCACGCGGGCGCCATGGACGTTGAGGGTCACCAGATCGCGACCCGCCCGGTCGGTGCCCAGGGGATGGGCAGCCGAGGGATCCTGGAGCGATGCGAAGGCGCCGGCACGGTCGATCTCACCGACGACGAAGGGTCCGAGGATGGCGATCAGCGCGAAGACCGCCAGGATGAGTAGCCCGATGGTGCCCTGTCGGCTCGCCCGCAGGGAGCGCATCGGCATCCTCGCCGAGCGCCTCAGTCGCACGGCCGTGGCGGTCACGTGCGGACCCGCGGATCGAGCATGCCGTACAGGATGTCGGCCACGAGGTTGGCCGCGACCACGCTGATGGCGATGACCAGGAATACGCCCTGGAGCACCGGGAAGTCCCTGTCCGCGACGGCATCGATTATCAGGCTACCCATGCCCGGCCAGGCGAAGACCTCCTCCACGCCGATGGCTCCGCCAAGGACATAGCCGAAGGTCAGGGCGATGATGGTGACGGTCGGCAGGAGCGCGTTGGGGATGGCGTGACGGCGCATCACCTGATCATCCTTGAGGCCCTTGGCGCGCGCCGTGGTGATGTAATCCTCGCGCAGGACCTCGACCATCGACGATCGCATGATCAGTGCATAGCCGGCCAAGAGGCCGAGCGCCAGCGTCGTGGCGGGCAGCACCAGATGACGCCCGACATCGATGGCCCGGTCGAGCGGGTCGGTGAACAGCACGCCCGGCGTAGACATCTGTTGACCGGGGAAGACGGCGATGCCATTGGGCGTGGCCAGGAAATAGAAGAGCAGCATGCCCAGCCAGAAGAGCGGCACGGCATACAGCACCAGCGACGTATCGATGGCCAGCACGTCGAAGAGGCTGCCTCGCCGCCACCCGGCCCTGATGCCGATGAACAGACCGATGATCAGGGCGATGAGCTCCGCCGACCCGACCAACAGGACGGTCGGCCAGAAACGTTCGCTCAGGATATCGATGACCGGCGCGCTTGACGCGAAGCCGAGGCCCAGATCCAGGGTGGCCAAGCCGGTCAGATAGGTGACGAGCTGGTTCTCCGTGATGCTGCCCGGCAGCGTCGAGCCGTCCAGGCGGATCGCGCCAGATGGGCTGCGTACGACACCCGGCAGGATGGGCAGGTGCAGTCCGAGCCGCTCAGCCAGCGCCTCGCGCTCTTGGGCGCTCACGTTGCGGGGCAATAGCGACCGTACCGGGTCTCCCGGCAGCATCCGGAACAGGAAGAAATTCAGGATGGCGATGGCCAGCACGGTCAGCAGGGCGCCGCCCAGCCGTCGCGCGACATAGCGCCCGCCCAATCTGGTCTCTCTTACCGAGTCCTACGGGGAGCCGCTACTCCTCGTCGTCGTCGTCGTTCCTGCGGCGGCGCAGGAAGATGAATGCGACGGCTCCCACGGCAGCGATAGCGGCCACGCCCGCGAGGACCATCCCGGTGTCGGTGCCGCCTCCGGTACCACCCCCGGGCGCCGTAGAGGGAGTGGCACTCGGCCTGGCCGACGAGCCGGCTGGCGGCGCCGCGGACGATAGACCCGATGGCCCGACCGTCGGTGAGCTCGCCGGCTGGCCGGTCGGTCCCGGACTCGCCTCGCCGCGCGGCGAGGCACCGGCCGATGCCGACGCCGATGGCTCACCGGAGGGCTGGTCGCTTGGCGCCCCGTCGCTGGGCGGCGCCTGACTAGGCATCAAGCTTGGCGCGGGTGTGGGCCCAGCCGCCCCGATAGGCCCGGCGCTGATCCGGCTGCCCCAGGGCCCGAGGCCCAGGGTCGACCACAGCGAGCCGCCCGATCGGGGCATGGGGTTGAAGCCTTCCCAGCGGTCCGAGCGGTAAGCCTCCACCGTGTCCGTGTACCACAGCACCGCATACGGCGCCTCGTGGAAGACCTTGTCCTGCAGCCGGCGGATGATGTCCGCCCGTTCGGCGGGGTCGATCGCACTGCGTGAGGACCGGTAAAGGTCGTCGTACTCCGGGTCGCAATAGTTGGCGTCCTGCCAGCCATTGATCTGGTCGCAGGCGAAGACGCTCAAGATGAAATCAGGATCCGGGTCGGGTCCCCAGCCCCAGAGGTACATGTCATAGTCCGCGTTGCTCGCCGACGGGTAGGTGGCGTCGTACAGGGCCGGGTTCTCGGGCACGCGTTCGAGATCCACATCGACGCCCGCCGCCGCGAACCAGCCGCTCATCAGATCGCCGGCTAGCTGGTCCTCGGCGTCGTCGTCACGCACGAAGAGTCGCAGCGACCAGTCACCACCCGCGCCCTGCGGGTCGAAGGCCTGCGCCTCCGCGGTGTCTGGCACGTTCAGGATGCCGTTGCCGTCCGTGTCGGTGAAGCCGATGGCCGCCATCTGGTCGCGGAAGCGCTGCTCTGCCGCGGCTCGGGCAGCGGCTCGACCAGCCTCGTCGTTGTAGGCCGGGAAGACGAGCGGGTCATCGGCCGGCGCGGCGTAGTGGAACGTCTCAGAGAGCGGGCTGACGATGGAGACGCCCGGTGCCCCGAAGCCGCTCAGGGCGAACTCGACCAGGTGTTGCTTGTCCAGGAGGCCGGCCATGGCGGCGCGAACGTCTGGCCGCGTCAGCCAGGGATCACCAAGGGAGCCGGTGGTGGGGCCTTTCTCGCAATCGGCGCAACCCTCCTCCTCGAAGCGCTCGGGGGTGGGTGCCCAGGAGTTGAAGCCGAGCTCCGCGAAGTCTGAGGTGGACGCACGATTGACCGTTATGTTGGGGTCGCCTTCCAGCGCCGGCGCCAGGGTCGGGGGCACCGAATCGATGAAGTCGATATCCCCCGCACGCAGGGCGTTGACCATCGCCTCGTCGTTCTCGAAGTACTGGTAGATGAGCTCGTCGATATGCGGTCTGCCGCCCCAATATCCCTCGTAGGCCTCCAGCCGGATGACTGTCTCGGGTTGGAACTCCACCACTCGATAGGGTCCCGATCCGACGATGTCCTCTGGAGCCAACGGCTGCTTCGCCTCGGCGAAGGTGCGCCCCTCCCAGACGTGCTTGGGCAGGATGGGGATGAAGATCTGGGCCAGGGTGGCGATGGGCTCGCTGGTGCGGATGGTCAGTGTCTGCGCGTCCGGCGCGGCGACCTCTTCGATGCGCAGTGCCTCGAAGCCGCCGTCCAGGTCCAGGTAGTTGTCGAAAAGGGAGAGCACGTTGTCAGCCTCGCCGTCGGCGTCCGTGTCGTTGCCATCGGGGGCAGCGGGGCCGGTGTACGCGGGGTCGTGACTGTCGATGATGTACTGGTAGGTGAAGCGCACATCCTCTGCGGAGACCGGCTGCCCGTCCTGCCAGGTGGCCCCTTCGCGGATCGCGTAGGTCCAAGTCAGACCATCCTCACTGACGTCCCAGCTCTCGGCCAGGCCGGGAGCCGGCGATAGATCCTCACCGAACTCCACGAGCAGGTCGTACATGTCGGCGATCAGGCCATAGCCGGCACTTGATGTGACCCGGAAGGGACTGAGCTCCGGCGGCCGCAC
>JACCYW010000351.1 GCA_013696275.1 Chloroflexota bacterium
ATAGCGGCGTCGGTCGCGCACAGCCTCGGCGGTCGGCGGCATGGGAAGCGCGTCGTACTGGGTCACGCTCGGCGAAGCATGGCACGGCACAAGGACCCGCGGGACGGCCCGACGGGGCGGCTCGGGCGGGTGTCCGCTCCTATCCCGAACGAACGCTCAGGGAGCGCATCGACCACCGAGACGCGATCCGATAGCCGGGCCAGCCTGGGCGCCGACGGACTCGTCTCCGTGCATCGCGTCCCTTTCACATGAGGGCTCTCTCGCGTGGGGTTCTCGCGCTTCATCGATGACCACCACGCCGGACGGTCGCGCGGATGGGGCGCTCACGCTCACCCATCGGCGATAGAACGTGAGAACCGAGCGCGAGGGCGCCTTCCTGTGGTCATCTCTCGACCTATGGAGACGTAACGGGCTATGGCGACGGCACGGGCTATGGCGACGGCACGGGCTATGGCGACGCCACGGGCGTCCTGGCGGCCGTCTCGCGGCCGGATCCGCGGCGGCAGCGCGGGTTACACTCGGCCGACCGCGCACCGCTCAGCGCAGCGCGGGACCAAGCAAGTAATGCGGAGGCCCCTCCCCAAGTGGAGAACGGACCCAGTCGCAGCGGCGCGGTAGGCGCCGCTCCAGATCGATCGGTCCGGCTCGCCCTTCTGACGCGCAGCTCGGCGTAGTCCGCGGCCCAGCGCCTCACCTTCGGCGGCCGTTCCGGCGTCGGAGGTACCCATGATCTATCTGAGCCAAGCCGTCGGCAGGCCCGTGACCGACCGACAGGGTGATCGCATCGGCACGGTCGCCGACCTCATCGTGGCGCTCGGCGGCCGCTACCCACCGGTCACCGGATTGGTCATGTCGACAGCCGGCCGTCGGCGCATCTTCCTGCCCTGGAGCCACGTGGAGTCGATCGACCAGCAGGGCGCCCGACTGCGCTCGCACACGCTGGATATCGACCGGTTCGAGCAGCGCCCCAACGAGCTGCTGCTCTTCGAGGACCTCCAGGACAAGCAGATCGTCGACATCGATGGACGCAAGGTGGTGCGCATCAACGACCTGCGACTGGACCATATCGAGGGTCGGCTCCACCTGGTCGCCGTGGACGTGGGCGCGGCCGGACTGCTGCGGCGGCTTGGCATGGAGGGCCCGTTCCGGACCCTCGCGCGCAACCTCAGGCTCCAGGTTCCGGAACGCTACATCGACTGGGAGGACGTCGATCCCCTGGAGAGTTCTATCGCCTCCATCCGCCTGCGCGTGCCGCACGTCGGGCTGCGCGAGCTCCACCCGGCTGACCTGGCCTCGATCATCGATGAGCTGGCGCCGCGCGACCGGGCGGGCATCCTGGCCGCACTGGACGATGAGGCCGCCGCGGACGCCATCGAGGAGATGGAGCCGGAGACGCAGGTGGAGGTCATGGAGGATCTCACACCCGAGCGCGCCGCCGACATCCTGGAGGAGATGAGCCCAGACGATGCGGCGGATCTGGTGGCTGATCTATCGGAAGCGGCGCGGCGCGAGATCCTGCCGCTCATGGAGCGTGACGAGGCCGATGAGGTCCGCCAGTTGCTGGGCTACCCAGAGGATTCGGCCGGTGGGATCATGACCACCGAGTTCATCGCCATCCCGGAGGACCTCACGGCAGCCCAGACCATCGACCGTTTGCGTGAGCTGGAGCCCGATGCGGAGACCATCTACTACATCTATGTGGTCGATCCGGCCGGACGACTGGCGGGCGTCCTATCGCTGCGCGATCTGATCGTCGCCCGACCCGATCAACTGGTGCGTGAGGTGATGATCAAGGAGCCCGTGGCAGTCGGCCTGCTGGCCGACCAGGACGAGGTGGCCCAGGTCGTCGCGCGCTACAACCTGCTGGCCGTCCCGGTCGTCGACGACGAGGGCCGGGTGGCCGGCATCGTGACCGTCGACGACGCTATCGATACGGTCCTGCCGACGGCCTGGAAACGGCGCCTGCCCAGGGTCTTCAGCCGGAGCGGCGGCTAGGTGGAGCACGGGGGGCCGAGCGGGGGGACGGGCGGGGGGACGGGCGGTCGCCCCCGGCGTCGGCTGCCAGCGGCGCCCCCGCTGGGCGTCGTCTCGCGGCTCCGTGATCGAGTCGAGAACCGGGAGTTCCTGCGCCTCCGGGCTCGCTTCCGGAGGCGAGGCGCGCTCGCTTTCCTGGCGGTCATGGGGCCTGGCCTGATCGCTTCGTTGGCCGGCAACGATGCCGGTGGCATCACCACCTATACCGTTGCCGGCTCGACCTATGGGCTGCGACTGTTGTGGCTCTTTCCGCTGACCATCATCACGCTGGCAGTCGTCCAGGAGATGGCGGCGCGGTTGGGCGTGGTCACCGGCCAGGGCCTCTCCGATCTCATCCGCGACCGCTTCGGGGTGCGCTGGACAGCGTTCGCGATGCTCGTACTGCTGCTCGCCAACGTGGCCAACACGATGGCCGAATTCGCCGGCGTAGGCGCTGCCTCGGAGATCGTCGGCATCCCGCGCATCGTGTCGGTGCCGTTGGCCGCGGCCGCCATCTGGGGGCTGGTGCTCTTCGCCAGCTACCGGCTGCTGGAGCGGGTCTTCCTGCTCGTCTCGATCGTCTTCCTGGCCTACATCGCGTCGGCCATCTTCGCCCAGCCCGACTGGAGCGCGGTGGGCCGCGCCCTGGTGACGCCGTCGCTGCCCGGCTCGGGCAACGAGCTGCTGCTGATGGTCGGGCTGGTGGGCACGACCATCGCGCCGTTCATGGTCTTCTACCTCCAGTCGGCGGTGGCCGAGAAAGGCATCGACGAGGAGGAGCTGCGGCTGGAGCGTGCCGACGCGGTAGGCGGGGCGATCGCCACCAACGTCATCGCCGTGTTCATCGTGGTGGCGGCGGCGGC
>JACCYW010000372.1 GCA_013696275.1 Chloroflexota bacterium
TCGCCCGCATCTCCTTCTTCACGGAGCGCGGCCGGTAGCGGGTGGCGCGCAGTTCGCCGAGCGTCCGGGCCAGTCGTGGAGGCATCGGCCGAGCCTACACCGGAACCCTCTGGCGCTCGGTCAGCCGGGGTCTGCCCCTCCTAGTGACGGCCATCGGCCGTCTGAGTGAGGGCTGAGTAGACGTTTGCGACTACCAGACCGGGCCGCGTAGTCTTCCCCCGACGGGCTCGCTGCCGCCCCAAGGTCACCGCTCGGCGGTCAGCGTTCTCTGATCGTGTACATCTGTCGATCCGAGTCCCGATCGATCGTGATCCGCTGGGCCGGCCATGACCGACTGGCGCTAGTGCGTGTGGGTGTCCTGACCTGGAGGCGCAGGCCACGCGTCGCGAGCCGGCGGTCGCTCTGGCGCCGCGACGCGCGGGGGCTCGTCGCGGATGTGCTGGGCCATCCGCTCGCGCACAAGGGGAGCATCGCCGTCACCATCCGCGGCGAGCTCCGACAGCAGGCCAGCCCGGGCAGCGAGTCTCCTTTCCATGTCCGCCTGCTCTCGATCGACCCGGTCGGCGATCTCGGGCATGGCGCCCCAGGCAAAGTGCTCCAGCTGCCCGGTGGTCGGGTCACGTGCGGACAGGACGGCCGGCGGTCGACGCTGAAGGTGGCCGGCCATGTCGCGCTCGACGGGGCGCAACAGATGGGCTGCGGAGAGGCGCCCCTCCTCATCCAGCACCACGACCAGCCCCAGCACGCGCAGCTCTTCCTCTGTCAGACCGACTCCGGGACCCGAGAGCTGCTCCAACGCCTCGCGCAGCGAGTCCGCCGCCATGGTCGCCGCGAAGCCGTCGGTCGCCCGGACAGAGTGGAGGGCCTCGACGAGCTGACCGCCCCACAGATCATCCGGGCCGATGACCGCCATCGAGGTCGCCCGCAGGTCGTCAGGTCGAAGGTGGAACAGGGCGTCCAGGACCTCCGTGCGGCGGACCGACGACGGGCCCAGGGCGAGGACACTGGTGCGTCCCTCCACCAGCATCCACAGTAGTGCCCCGAGCTCCGCATCAAGGGCATCGCCACGGATGAGCGAAGGCAGGGTGGTCACGGATCCGGGCGCGGGTCGGCCACCGACCGCTCGTCCAGCAGAGCGCACACGATGTGGATGATGGTGATGTGCATCTCCTGGATGCGCGCCGTCAGGTTCGAGGGGATGATGAGCGCGACGTCGGCCACTTCGGCCAACCGCCCGCCGGTGCCACCGGTCAGGGCGAACGTGCGGGCACCGCGGGCGGCCGCACTCTGGATGCCGCGCACGACGTTCTCGGCCCGCCCAGAGGTGCTGATGCCGACGGTCACATCCCCGGCCGAAGTCAGGGCCGTGGCCTGGCGCGCGAACACTTCGTCGAACGAGTAGTCATTGGCGATGGCCGTGAGGGCCGAGGTATCGGTGGATAGGGCGATGGCCGGCAGGGGTCCGCGCTCAGCCTGGAAGTGACCGGTCAGCTCGGCGGCGAAGTGCTGGGCATCAGCGGCGCTGCCGCCGTTGCCGAACACGATGAGCTTGCGGCCGGCTTCGAGCGCGTCCGACAACGCGTCAGCGAGAGTGACGATGCCGGGGATGAGCCTTGAGCGCGTGTCATCTGCGACGGCCAGATGCTCGTCGAGGATGGCACGCGCTCGGGTCTCGGCGCTTGGAAGAGGGACGGACACGACCCTCGAAGTCTACCGAGGATGGTCAGGCCGGAGCAGTCTCGCTGGCCACGGCGCGATCGGGGCTGGTCGCTCCGATGCGCCGCGGGATGGCCAGCGCGGCCACCGCGCCGAAGGCGACGAAGGCTGCCCCCACTATCACCGCCGGTCGCAGGCCATCGACGAACGCTTGCGGGCTGGCGAAGCTACCGAACCCGCTGAAGATAGAAGCCAGCACAGCCACCCCGAAGACGCCGCCCAGTTCCCGGATGGCGTTGTTAGCGCCGGATGCCTGACCCTCCTCGTGTGGCCGTACAGAGCTCAGGACCACATTGGCGACCGGCGCGAAGAACAGGCCCATACCGACGCCCGAGATGATGAACGGCACCACCATGACCTCGTACGGCACGCTCGGCGTGATGACCAGACCCAGCCACGCCAGACCGACCGCCTGGAGAGCCATCCCGACGCCCATCAGGAGCCCTCCGCCGATGCGATCGGACAGGGCGCCTGCGATGGGCGCCACGAACATCGGTGCCAGGGTCCACGGCAGGACGCGCAGCCCGGCCTGGAATGGCGAGTAGCCCTGGACCACTTGCAGGAACTGGCTCAACAGGAAGACCGAGCCGAACAGCCCGAAGAACATCACCAGCGAAGCGACGTTGGCGAGCGAGAAGGAGCGGTCGCGGAAGAAGCGCAGCGGCAGCATCGGGGCACGCGAGCGCCGTTCCCACAGCACGAACGCGACCAGCAACGCCAGCCCGCAGATGATGGAGGCCAGGACCCCCGTGCTCGTCCAGCCGTCGGGGTTGCCACGGATGACGCCCCACACCAGGGCGAGCAGACCTGCGCTGACCAACCCCAGGCCGACCAGGTCAAGGCTGCCGGATGCGCCCCGGCTCTCACCCAGGCGCAGCCAGGCCAGTGGCACGAGCACGATACCGATGGGCACATTGATCCAGAAGATCCAGTGCCACTCGATGCCTTCCACGATGGCGCCTCCGACGACCGGCCCGAGCGCTACAGCCAGACCACCTATCGCGCCCCAGGCGCCGAGTGCCAGACCTCGCCGTTCGGCTGGAACAGCGGCACTGAGCAGGGTCAGCGTCAGGGGCACCACGATGGCCGCTCCCAGGCCCTGGATGGCGCGGGCGGCGATGAGTGATTCGATGCTGTTGGAGAGAGCCGCTGCCACCGAAGCTGCGGTGAAGACCGTCAGACCGATGACGAACAGGCGTCGTCGCCCGAAACGATCACCCAGCGCCGCACCCGTCAGCAGGAGCACGGCGAACGTGAGTGTGTATGCATTGACCGTCCACTCGAGCCCCTCGAGGGTGGCTCCCAGATCACTGCGGATGACCGGCAGCGCCGTCGTCACGACGAGGTTGTCCAGCGTCACCATGAGAAGCGCCACCGAGGTGATGGCGAAGGTCCAAAACGTTCGCGCTCGGGTCATCCGTGTCTCCTTGTGGGTGCTAGTGACTACTTACTAACTTGGCAGCACAAAAAAGGGGGTACCGCGATGGGTCACGACGGCTTGCCGATACACCCCTCCCGCAGCTGGACCACCCATGGCTCATCCGACTCAAGCAGATCCATGGAAGCCATCACGTTGAGCAGCATCCCCTGGCCGATGAAGGAGGCCAGGCGATCGGGCGGTAGCTTCGACGCTGCCCGGATCTGCTCGACCAGTCGGCCGAACCCACGCCGCACGACGCGCCTGACGTCAGGATCGTAGCAGGCGGCATACGCCTGCATCTGCATCCGCAGCCGCCGGCGATCACCGATGACCTCCATGTATGCCTTGGCCAAGCGTTCGAGGACGTCCTGCTCAGGGTCCCCTTCATCGATGGCTCGGCGGAACCCCTCGTGCGACTCTTCCAAGCATCTCTCGACGGCGGCCAGGAACAGCTCCTTCTTGGTGCCGAACAGCCGGAAGAGATACGGCTGTGAGATGCCGGCACGCCGAGCGATGGTCTCGGTCGAGGTACCCTCCAGGCCGGTGTCGGCGAACTCCGCGAACGCCGCCAGGATGATCTCCTCGCGGCGCTCGTCGGCAGTCAGTCGGGCTACGGCGGCGCTCATGACTGTGCAGGTTAGTGTCCACTCACTACCTTGTCAAGAGGCAGGCGAACTGTTCATCGGAGGAGCGGCGCGAGCGCTACCATGACCCTCACTCGTGTGCCGGACGGAGAAGGATGATGACCGCTGACCCGAAGGTGGATCTGCTCCGCAGCGTGCCCCTGTTCGCCTCCTGCTCGCGACGCGAACT
>JACCYW010000017.1 GCA_013696275.1 Chloroflexota bacterium
CCGGCACGCGCAAGCTTGCGGACGCCGGCCACTGAAGCCGCGCTGGCCGGCTCGCAGAATATGCCCTCGCTGCGAGCCAGGTCGCGGTACGCCTCCAGGATCTCCTCATCCGTCACCGAGGCGATGCGGCCGCCCGACTCGTTCCTGGCGGCCATGGCCCCCTCACGGCTGGCCGGCGACCCGATACGGATGGCGGTCGCCACCGTCTGGGGGTCCGCTACATCACGACCCTCTACGAGCGGCGCCGCTCCGGCCGCCTGGAAGCCAAGCATGACCGGCAGCGTCTCGACGAGTCGGGCGCGCTGATAGTCACGGAAGCCACGCCAATAGGCGGTGATGTTGCCGGCGTTGCCGACCGGGATGGCCAGGTAATCGGGTGCTCCACCAAGGTCCTCGCAAATCTCGAATGCGGCCGTCTTCTGCCCCTGGATCCGAAACGGGTTGAGCGAATTGACCAGCGTCGCAGCGCGTTGGTCAGCGGACTCCGCGACCAGATCAAGGACCACCTTGAGGGCGCCATCGAAGCCCGAGTCGACACTCACGATGCGGGCGCCCGCGGCCTGGGCCTGGAGGAGCTTTCCCTGCGCCACCTGCCCGCGCGGCAGGATGACCACGACCTCCATACCGGCGGCCGCTCCGTAGGCCGCTGCCGATGCCGCGGTGTTGCCGGTGGAAGCGCACAACAGGACCCGACTGCCCTCTTCCATAGCCTTGGCCACAGCCAGCACCATCCCCCGGTCCTTGAAGGAACCGGTCGGGTTCTGGCCCTCGATCTTGAGGTGCAGCAGGGGGCAACCGATGATGCGGCCAAGGGTCCGAGCGTGGATCAGTGGCGTGAACCCTTCGCCGAGCGAGATTAGCGGCGTCGAATCATCGACCGGCAGGAACGCGGCGAACCGCTCCAGCAGCCGGGGACGCGCGCCGGCGGCCTGATGCTGCTGTCGAAGCTGACGTAGCACATCGCTCATACGCATCGTGCGGAGGAGGGTAGCGGGCTGCCGGCTGCCGCGCGAGCGCCTGGGGAAGCCGGTGCGAGCGCCTGAGGCGCGGCGAGAGCGCCTGGGGAAGCCGGTGCGAGCGCCTGAGGCGCGGCGAGAGAGCGCCTGAGGCGCGGTGCGAGCGCCTGAGGCGCGGCGCGCCTTCGCCCCTGGACTGCGTGCGTACCAGCGCTATCAGTGCGGAGCCGTGCGCTCAGGCCGGTTGGCTCCATCGGATGGTGCGTCTACGTCCCCACGCGGGCTGGCACGGATAGCAGTGGTACCAGTGCACTTAGCATGGGGAACTTGGATCGACGACGCCTGATCGGTCGTTCGATACCGACAATGCTGGTACGGTCGCCGCGCCGCCGCTTCTCAGCTCGGGCCGCGCCGCCGCTTCTCAGCTCGGGACCAATCCGCGCCGCTCTGCACAGCTCGAGCTGCGCCGCTTCTCGGCTCAAGCCAAAGAGGGATGGAGGGCGCCCAGGAAGCGAATCCTAGCCCATCGTCGCGAATCAGCCGAGCCAGGTCGCCACGGCCGGGCCGCTAGACTCCGGCGGCCATGATCATCTCACCCGACGAGTCGTCCCCCGCCCGCGTCTTCTCCGGCGTCCAGCCGTCCGGCCTGCCCCACATCGGGAACTACCTGGGCGCTTTCCGCAACTACCTGGCGATGCAGGACGGGTATGAAGCCATCTACTGCATCGTCGACTACCACGCCCTCACGTCGACCCACGATGCCGCGCTCATCCGGCAGAACGCGCATGAGATGGCGCTCGGGCTCCTGGCCCTGGGGCTCGACCCGGAACGCGCCACCTTCTTCCGCCAATCGGATCGGCCCGAGCATGCCGAGCTGGCCTACCTGCTGAGCAGCGTGGTCCCCGTCTCGTGGGTCGAGCGCACCCCGTCCTTCAAGGAGAAGCGGCGCACGCAACCAGCTGACATCAATCACGCCTTGCTGACGTACCCGGTCCTGCAGACGGCCGACATCTGCATCTATCGCGCGCGCTACGTCCCGGTGGGCAAGGATCAGGCCGCTCATCTGGAGCTGGCGCGCGAGATCGTGCGTGCCTGGAACTCGCGCTACGGCGAGCTCTTCGTCGAGCCCGACGCGGTCTTCAGCGACTCGCCGCTCATCGTGGGCACGGACGGCGTCCAGAAGATGTCCAAATCGGTGGGCAACACCATCGACATCTTCGCTGACGAGGCAGTGCTGCGGAAGCAGGTCATGAGCATGGTCACCGACACCCAGCGCATCCTTCGCACGGACCCGGGCCGTCCGGAAGTGTGCAATGTCTGCCAGCTCCACCGCTGGTTCAGCCCTGAGGACTTCGAACAGGTCTGGGAGGGCGAGCGAACGGCGCGCACCGGCTGCGTCGATACGAAGCGTCTCCTGGCCGACCGCATCCTGGCCTACTTCGCCGAGGCTCGCGAGCGGCGCCGTGAGCTGGAAGCGCGGCCGGGCCGGGTGGAGGAGATACTGCGCGCCGGAGCCGAACGCCTGGCGCCGCTGGCGACCGAGATGCTTGGCCAGGTACACGACCGGATGGGCCTGGGTCCTCCGCGCGGAGTGGCGCAGTAGACTTGAGCGTCGATGGCCAGTAGATCGTTGCTGCCGGAATCGGAACATCGGTGGGTACACGCCCTGCTCGTGCTGGGCACCTTGCTGGTGGGCTTCCTTCTGCTGGCGCAGGTCGCTGACCTGATCCTCTACTTCAGCGACATCCTGTTCATCCTGGGCATGGCCTGGCTCCTGGCCTTCGTCCTGTCGCCCATCGTGTCACTCGTCCTGCGGGCATTCCCGACCCTGCCCCGTGGCCTGGTCACCATCCTGGTCTACCTGGTGCTGTTCCTGGGCCTGACCGCCCTGATCGTGGTCGCCGCCGGTAGCCTGGCCAGCTCGATCGCCGGCTTCATCGCTGAGTTGCCCACGCTCAACGCCCGGCTGCCGGAGATCCTGCAGCCCTGGGAGGACCGACTGGCTGGGCTGGGCCTCCAGGTCGACCTCGTCACGCTGGCCCAATCGACCCTCGCCGGGGTGGGTGACCTTGGATCCGATCTGGCCCAGCCGCTGGCGGGCATCGCGCTGACCGGCCTGGGCGCCATCGGCAACCTTCTGCTCATCGTCTTCCTGTCGCTGTTCATCCTGATGGACAAGGACCGCATGGTCACCTTCGCCAACCGCCTCATCCCGCCCAGATATGCCAACGAGGCGCGCCTGTTCGAGACGAGCGTGGCCAGCTCCTTCGGCGGCTTCTTGCGGGGACAGGCCATCCAGGGCGTCATCTACGCCGGGTTCGCGGTCGCCACCCACCTGGTCCTGGGACTGGACTTCACGCCGGCCTCGGCCGGCCTTGTCGGCCTGCTGCAGGCGCTGCCGTTCTTCGGCGCCTTCTTCTCATGGGCGCCGCCCATCGTCGTGGCCGCCCTCACCAAGCCGGACGCGATAGTCCCGGCGCTGGTGATCATGGGCATCGGTTGGTTCATCGTCATGAACATCGTCCAGCCGCGGGTGATGGCCAGTGCAGTGGGCATCCATCCGGTGCTCGTGCTGGCGTCCGTGCTCGTCGGGCTCAAGCTATACGGCGTCGTCGGCGCCATCTTCGCCGTCCCGGTCGCCGCGGTCATCTCGGCCTTCTTCTTCTTCTACCTCAACCGGAGCGCTGGCGCGCAGCCGCGCGACGTGACGTCCCGGGCAGCCCGGCGCATCCAGGAGCGCAGGGGCCGGCATGTCCGCGTACCGGCGGCACCGCCCATCGGCTCCCTGGCGGGGATGCTGGAGGAAGGCGGTATCGCCGTTCCGCCCGATCGACCGCATGGTGTCGACCCACCGGTGGCGAAAGAGGCTGCCCCCGACCCGGCTCCTTGACCGACCAGCGCCACGACCATGAAGCGCGGACGCCACGTACGTCAGCGCCCGGCGGGGACGGGCAACGCGAGCGGACACGAGTCGAGCGGCGATCACTCGACCGGGACCTGGGCGAACCCCTGGCGGCCGGTGAGCGAAAGGGCGGCCCGCCCAGAGCCCTGGCGCGGACGGCCCGTCCCCTGGCCGAATGGGAGTCCCGACCGCGCATCCTGGTGACCAACGATGACGGCATCGAGTCGCGGGGCCTGCTCGCCCTGGCCCAATCGCTGCAGCCATTGGGCGACGTCTACGTCGTCGCTCCTGAGACGAACCAGTCTGCGGTCGGCCACCAGAAGACGTTCATGCGACCCCTTCGCGTGCGGGAAAGGACGCTCGCCGATGGCTCTATCGGCTGGTCGGTCGACGGGTCACCGACCGACGCGGTCAGTCTGGCTTTCCTGGGCTATTTCGAGATCGGCTTCGACCTCGTCGCCTCGGGCATCAACTATGGCGCGAACCTGGGCGATGACGTCACCTACTCAGGGACGGTGAGCGCGGCCATGGAAGCGGTCATCAACGGCTGTCCCGCCTTCGCCATCTCGCAGGAGTACTACGAGCACCCTGATTTCACCCTTGCCGGGCGCGTGGCCCACCTGGCGGCGGTCAACATCCTGGAACGTGGTCTCGCCCCAGGCGAGCTGATCAACATCAACGTGCCGGCCCTCGGGGTCGATGAGAGCGGCGGCATCGAAGTCACTCGGATGGGCAAGCGCATCTATCAGGACGAGCTCATCGTCCGCCTCGATCCACGCGGGGTCCCCTACTACTGGATCGGCGGGCCGCCCCCGTCCGGGGTCGCCGAGGAAGGCACCGACTTCGCCGCCGTGGTCGCCGGGCGCATCGCCATCACGCCCATCCAACTCGACCTCACGGCACGGCGGCTGCTGTCGCGTCTTCGGAGCTGGCCGTGGGATCTGTCAGGCTCGGTGGCTGCTGAGGAGGTGCCGGCGGCGGCGTTCGCTGGGTCGCCCGCCGAGGAGGCGCTGGAGGACACCGTCACCGCGCAGGCCGAGCCCGAGCTCGAGCGCAGGTAGCCCATGTCCGCCGCTCGAGGGCGGTGCCGGACCAGCAGCCTCATCCGCGATAAGCCGCCGACGGACGTGTCGGTCGGCCGGCGTTCCTCGATGTGGCGGGTCGGATCCACCTGAAGGCGTCGTGGTGTGGGGTTCTCGCACTCTATCGTCGACGGCTGAGCGTGAAGTCCACCGCCACGAGGCCCTCGTGCGGGGAGTTCGTCGATGTATCGCGGGGACCGCCCCTGAGGGAGTGCTCCCGTGGACCAGACGCCCTGCATCGAGAGTGTGAGGAGCTGGAGCTGGGTGGCGGGCTGGCTGATGTCGGCGAGGCGCCTGGTGAGCACCCGGCCACCCGGCGGCACGGCTCCCAACGGCTGATCGCCCGCCCAGCGAGCAGCCCGACCGACGAAGGTACCCGCCGGGGCACCAACAGCCCATCCCCGGAGCGCCAACGGTCGGGTCGGCCGCCCAGCGAGTAGCCCGACCGGCGAAGGCGCACCCCGAGGGAACCGATTCCCCGACCGATGGGGCTCGCACCCGGTCGGGTCCTAGCCAGGCAGGAAGCTCAGGCGAACGGTCCGCGAGGGGTTGTCTGGGTTGGGGTCCAGTAGGACGATGGACTGCCACCTGCCCAAGGCAAGTCGACCGGCCACCACCGGTACCGTGACGGCAGGTGGAGCGAGGAGCGGCAGCACGTGGTCGGCGCCATGCCCCGGGCTGCCGTGGCGGTGATGCCAGCCATCGTGACGGGGCAGGATGCGGTCGAGTGCCGACATGAGGTCGGCCTCCGAGCCGGCTCCAAGCTCCATGATCACCAGGCCCGCCGTGGCATGCGGGACGAAGACGTGCAGCAGGCCGTCTCCGTGCTCGGCGACGAACCTGGCGCAGGCACCGGTCAGGTCGGACAGACCGCGCTTCTGGCCAGTGGCGATGGTCAACTCGGTGCTCCTCATGGCGCTCAGGGTGACACGCGCCGGGATGGCGAGCCGGTGAGCCGGACCTCGAGCCGGCGACCAGCCGCCGACGAAGGGATGACCCAGCGGCTGATGGTCCGGCGCCTGGAACGCCACAGCGGCGGCACGGAGCTTCTAGGGAAAGAGGCTGCGCATCCAGTCGCGCAGGCGCCCCAGCGAGCCGCCCGCGGGGGCCGACTCGTAGCGGCCATGATCCGTCTCCACGACCGCCCGCGCCCCCCACAGCAACAGCCCGATCGACGTGCTGTAGGCGGGCGTGAGCAGGTTGTCGGTCAAGCCAGCCACCCCGGTCGGCGTGGCTACACGGACCGGCATCTGAAGGACATCGCGGCCGATCTGGGCTGTGCCGGCCAGTTGCGATGCGCCGCCGGTCAGGACGATGCCCGCTGGTAGCCGGCCGTCGTGGCCGGAACGTGCGATCTCCTCGCCCATCTTCTCGAACAGTTCGCGCATCCTTGCTTCGATGATGGTGGCCAACTCCAGCCGGAGGGCGGTCCGACCCTCGCCCTCGCCGATGACCTCGACGGTCACCTCCTCCGTCCCGTTCACCGCGTCAGGATCGGCCGTGCCGTACTTGATCTTCATCTCCTCTGCCGCCACGAGGTTCGTCTTGAGCCCGATGGCGACGTCGTTGGTGACGTTGTTGCCGCCGATGGGCAGGACCGCCGTATGCAGCGGTGAGCCGTCCGTGAAGAGCGCCATGTCGGTCGTACCGGCGCCCATATCGGCGACCGCCACGCCGAGCTCCTTCTCCGTCTCAGACAGGACCGCCTCGCCCGACGCGAGCGAGCTGGCGACCAGCTCGTCGATGCGCACCTGCGCCATCTGGATGCACTTGGTCAGGTTCTGGACGGCCGTCGCCGAGGCGTGGACGATATGGGTCTCCACCTCGAGCCGGATGGCGCTCATGCCCAGCGGGTCCTTGACCCCTTCCTGGCCGTCGACCACGAAGCCGCGCGGCAGGACGTGCAGCACCTCGCGATTGGAGGGGATGGTCACCGCTCGGGCGACCTCCGTGGCCCTTTCGACATCCTCCCGCGAGACCTCCCGGCGTGGCCCGCTCACGGCCACCGCACCGCGCGAGTTCTGGCTCTCGACGTGATCGCCGCCGACGCTCACGAAGGCCGATTCGAGCTTGTAGCCAGACAGCCGCTCGGCACTCTCGATAGCGGCCCGGATGGAAGCCACGGTCTGGTCGATGTTGATCACGACGCCCTTTTTGAGGCCGCTGGCGGAAGGCGTGCCCTTGCCGATGATGTTCAGCGCGCCATCCCGCGTGACCTCCCCGATGAGGGCCACCGCCTTGCTGGTGCCGACGTCGATCGCGACCAGGACCGCTTCCCGCTCCACTACTCCCCTTCCGTTCATGTGTGCCGCGAAAGCGCGGTCGTGCGCGCGACGAAGCGTGGCAGATGCGAGCGCGTCGCGCTCATCCGCGTGGCGACCTTGGCGGGCCTGGTGACACGGTCGGCGCGACCGTGGGTCGTGGCACCGGCTGGTAGGTGCCGCAACCGTCGGCCGAGAGCGACAGGGTGACCGCACTGATGGCCTCTTCGCCTGCCTGGCCAAGGATGCCCTTCAGGCAGGCGACCTGCATGGCGATCGACGACGGCGGCCGAAGCGTGGGCGTGTA
>JACCYW010000463.1 GCA_013696275.1 Chloroflexota bacterium
CGGGCATCGTGCGGCGTCGATGGGATGACCACCTTGAGTCCGGGTACGTGCGCGAAGTAGGCCTCCACCGATTGGCTGTGATAGAGCGCACCGTGGACGCCGCCGCCATAGGGTGCGCGGATCGTGATGGGACAGGCGAATGCGCCGTTGGAGCGGTAGCGCAGGCGCGCCGCCTCGCTCACGATCTGGTTGAAGGCGGGCAGTATGAAGTCGGCGAACTGGATCTCCGGGACCGGCCTGAGGCCGTTCACCGCGGCGCCTATAGAGGCGCCCACGATCATCGATTCGGAGAGCGGGGTGTCCAGCACCCGATCCCCCCCGAACTCATCGAACAGACCATCGGTGGCCAGGAAGACGCCGCCCTTGCGGCCCACATCCTCTCCCAGGATGATCATCGTCTCGTCCCGCCGCATCTCTTCCCGCAAGGTCTCGCGGATGCTCTCGATATAGGTCATGACGGTCACGAGCGATCGCTCTCTTCGGCGTGCAGTGGACCGCCATCGCCCATGAACCGCGCTGACCGCCACAGCGAGTCGTCCATGCGCGCCGGTGGCGCCGCTGCGTAGACGTGTTGCTGGGCCGTTATCGGGTCGGGGTCCACCTGCGCCTCCGCCCAGTCGGTGGCATCCTCGACGACCTGGCGGGCTTCCTCGCCGATGCGCTGCTCGCCGGCATCGTCGAGCACTCCCGCGGCGCGCAGGCGCTCCCGGTAGCGTGGCAACGGATCGCTGCCCTTCATCGCTTCGATCTCATCGACGCTGCGGTACTTCGTCTGCTGATCATCCGAGGAATGGGCGGTCATCCGGGTGACCTTCGCCTCGATGAGCGTGGGTCCCTCCCCCGCGCGGGCACGCTCGATGGCGTCTCGACCGATCTGGTAGCAGGCCAGGACATCCGACCCGTCGGCGATGATGCCGGGCATGGCGTAGCCGGCGCCGCGCACGGCGATGTCCTCGACCGCGGACTGCAGGTTCATGGGCACGCTGATGGCGTAGCCGTTGTTCTCCACCACGAAGACCACCGGCAGCTTGTGGATGCCGGCGAAGTTGAGGGCTTCGTGGAAATCACCCTGATTGCTCGATCCCTCACCGAGGTAGGTGATGGCGACCTGCCCGGTCTGGCGCAGTTTGGCGGCGTAAGCGATGCCGGTGGCATGGAGCACCTGGGTCGCCACGGGCGAACTGACCGACAGGATGTTGCGCTCGGCCGTGCCGTAGTGTCCAGGCATCTGTCGGCCGCCGGAGCTGGGATCGACCGCTCGGGCGAACTGCGCCACCATTATCTCGCGCGGATGCATCCCGAAGGTCAGCAGGCTGGCCACCGAGCGGTAGTACGGGACCATCCAGTCGTGGCCCTTGCGCAGCGGATAGGCGATGGCCCCCTGAGCGCCTTCGTGGCCCTGGCCGCTGATGACGAAGGGGATCTTGCCGGCGCGATTGAGCACCCACATCCGCTCATCGATGGCGCGCGCCACGGACATCAGCCCATACATCGCCAGCAGGTCATCGCGCGACAGACCGAGGTCGGTCCCTGGTGCCGGCGGCGCATCCGCCAGCCCGGTCGGTCCGGTCGTCTCGGTGGTCATCCTGCCCGGCCCGCCATCAGAAGTTGATGGAGCGACCATCGACCGCCAGGGCCGCCTCGCCCAGTGCTTCGGAGAGGGTGGGATGCGGGTGCACGGCGGCACCGATCTCCCAGGCGGTAGCCTCGAACAGCATGGCCGTACTCGCTTCGGCGATGAGATCGGTGACGTGCGGGCCGATCATGTGGACACCCAGCAACTCATCGGTCTGGCGATGAGCGATGACCTTGGTGAAGCCCTCTGAGTCGCCGCCGATGAGCGCCTTGCCAACGGCCGCGAAGGGCACCTTGCCGACCTTGGTGGGGATGCCGTCGCGTTGGCACTCGGCCTCGGTCAGACCGATGGAAGCGATCTGCGGGCGGCAGTACGTGGCCCGCGGCATCTTCACGTAGTCGATCGGTTCGGTCTCCGCGCCAGCGATGGTGTGGACCGCGGCGATGCCCTCATGGGCCGCGACATGGGCCAACCAGAGGCCTCCGATGATGTCGCCGATGGCATAGAGGTGAGGCTGTGCTGTGCGCATCGTGCGCTTGTCGACCTGGACGAGGCCCTTCTCGACCTTCGCTCGGGTGCTCTCCAGACCGACGCCGTCGGTGTTGGGTGCTCGACCGGTGGCGACCAGCATCTGCTCGGCCCGGAGTTCGCCCGGCTGCTCTCCTTCCTGGCCGACCATGACGCACACGCCGCGCTCATCGACGATCACCGAGGCGGGATCAAAACGCGCCTCGGTGATGACCTTCACGCCGCGCTTGGTGAACGAGCGGGCAAGGTCGCGTGACACGTCAGCATCCTCCAGTGCCATGATGCTGGGCAGATACTCCAGGAGGGTCACCTGGACGCCTGCATCGGCAAAGAAGGACGCGAATTCGCATCCGACCGCCCCCGCTCCGACGACGATCAGACTGGCCGGCAGGGTGTCGCCACTCAGGACGTCATCGCTGGTCACGATGTGCTGCCCGTCGGGTCTCAGGCCAGGCAGACTCTTGACCCGGCTGCCCGTCGCGAGGATGACGTCAGTGCCTTCCAGCACGATCTCGCCCGCCGGCTGGCCGGCCTCATCGAGCTTGGAGAGCTTGATCTTCTGGCCGCCCTGGAGCACCCCTCGGCCACGGATGAACTCGACCTTGTTCTTCTTGACCAGGCTCATCAGACCCTTGTGCAGCCGGTCGACGACGGCCTGACGGCGAACGGCCACCGTGCTGTAGTCGAGCGCCACCGCGCCGGTCGTGACCCCATAGGCATCGGAGTGCCGCACGCGATCCAGGAAGTCGGCCGATTCGAGCATCGCCTTGGTCGGGATGCAGCCACTGTGCAGGCAGGTGCCGCCGATCTTGGCCTCGTCCACGAGCGCCACCTTGAGGCCCAGCTGGGCGGCGCGGAAGGCAGCCGAATAGCCACCCGTGCCGGCACCCAACACGACCAGGTCGAAGCTGTTGGACGAACCTACGGCCACCGCTAACGAGCCGCAAGGCGGGCGATCACGGTCCGATGGTACCAAGCAACGTGCCGCGCGACGCCAGATGATCGGACCACGCTCCGCGTAGCGACGGGCGCCCGGTGCACGGCTCGCGCCGCCGTCAGGGTCCGCTCGCGCCGACGGTGGCTCCCTATACTCGGCTACGATGGACCCGCAGCTCGCCCTGGGTGTCGCCCTGGTGGTCGTGGGATACGTGTTGGGCTCGTTGCCGATGGGCGTCATCGTCGCCCGACTCACGGGCGGTCGGGACCCCCGCACGGTCGGTAGCGGTCGCACTGGCGGCACCAATGCGCTCAGGGCGATGGGTCCCGGTCGCGCGCTAGCGGTCGGCTTGCTGGATATCGCCAAAGGCGCCGGGCCCGTCCTGATGGCCGCCATCGCAGGTGCCGATGCCCTGGTCCAGGCCCTTGTCGGCGTGGCCGCCGTGCTCGGCGCGTGCCGCTCGGTCTTCCTTCGTCTCCACGGCGGTCGCGGGGTGGCGACCGGTCTTGGCGCCCTGCTCGTCATCCAGCCGCTGGCCGTGTTGTTGAGCGCACCCATCTTCTTCGGCGTGATCTGGCTTAGCCGCTATGTCTCACTCGGCTCGCTGGTCGGGAGCGCGGCCGCGGTAGTGCTGCTGCTGGGCATGGTCGTGGCCGGATCCAGCCCGCCGGTCGCGATGGTCTACGGCATCGGGGCGGCCGTCCTGATATGGATCGCCCATGCTGACAACATCCAGCGACTGTGGCAGGGACAGGAGCGCAAGTTCGAGCCCTCCGACCGCAAGACCGCATAGCACCCAGGACTTTCCCGGACGCGGATGCGTGGCGCGTCAGTCGGGTCGACGGTTCCTGACCACCCCCAGGAGCACGGCGATGGTGCCCATCAGGAGCACGATGACCACCACGGGCGATCGCGCCAGGACGATGTCCGAACCGGGCACCAGAGCGCTCGCTACATCGGCCGCCAGGACGAGCCCGACCACGATCACCAACGACCAGACTACCTCCCGGTCGCGTACCTTCCGCCGCTCGATGGGTCGCGACGCGTCCGCGTTCGGGCCGGGCGACGCAGCAGCCGACGGTCCGGGCGGCGCATCCGACGAGGTCATCCCCGGTCGGCCTGCGCTGGGATGCCTATCGGCGCCACCAGGACACGACCCGCCAGCCGCGCGCCATCGCGCGTCAGGAGACCGAGCTTGGGACGGTGGAAGGTGACCGTGACATGCGCCCGCACGACCGGATCGGATGCCACGCCGCTGGTCAGGTCGACGGCCGTCGGGGTGTCGATGGCAAGGACGGGCACGCCCTGCGACCTTGCCTGGCTGACCAGCCCGACGGCCGTTCGGATGGGCTCGCGCAATGCGCCGCTGTGACCGGTGCCGAGGAGGGCATCGACGATGACCGCCGCCCGTTCCGTGCCCGCCATCAATGTATGCACGTCGCGGGCTGTCGGGCAATGCAGACGGACGATCCCGGCGCGGCCCGCCAGTCGCTCCCAGTTGCGCGCGGCGTCCCTGGTCGCCGGGCGATCGGAGGCGGCGAGCAGGGCCACGACGACGCGTCGACCGCTGGCCGCGAGATGCCGCGCTGCGACCGAGCCATCGCCGCCATTGTTGCCGCTGCCACACAGGACGAGCGCCATCGCGCTGGGACCCCGCTCGGTAGTCTTGAGCAGCGCGCGTACGGAGGCTGCCACGGCGGTACCAGCCTGTTCCATGAGCTCGGCGTCGCTGATGCCGAGCCGCCGTGCGCGTGCCTCCGCGCCGCGCATCTGGGCGGCACTCATCGCGCTACGCGCGGCATAGGTCGACCAGTGTGCGCTCAGCCGGCGGAGGTCGAGCGCCTCGTCGAGGAGGACGTTGTCCTCGGTCGGAAGCATGTCGCCCGAGATGGCCGGGTCGGTCCGATCGGTGATTTGACTTTCCATCGTTGGCACGATGGTAGGGCGTGACTGCCTGGTCGGCGATCGGCGGTAAGATCTGGCCATGACCAGGTCGGCCGGCATCACTGACCGGCGTCTGACCATCCTGTTCGACCGGGACTGCAGCCTGTGCACCTGGACGGTCGCTCGCCTGGTCAGGTGGGACCGCTACGGCCGGTTCGCGCCGATCGCCCTTCAGGATGCCGCTGACCGGCCGGACCGGCCGGACCTGGCGCGCGTGGCGGCTGAACATCCCTTGGCCGCCTCCCTGCATGTGGTGATGCCGGATGGTGAGGTCGCCTCTCGCGGCCGCGGGATGCTGGCCATCCTTGATGCCCTGCCGGGCGGCTGGCTGCTGCGGCCATGGACGCTCATGCCCGGCCTGGTCGGCGTGCTCGATCGTGTCTACGACCAGATCGCCGCGCGGCGCCATCGGCTGGGCGAGCTTGTCACTCGTGGCCAGGCCATCGCCTGTGAGCTGCCGCCCCAGCCACCGGCCGCAGTGCGCACGGATCCATCGCCAGGTTGACCGGGCGGCCTGGACGGCCGCTCAGGATCGCTCAGGTCGCGCCGCCCGTCGAGCGCGTCCCGCCGCGGGCCTACGGCGGCACTGAACGGATCGTCGATGAGCTTACCCGTGAGCTGCTGCGCCGGGGACATGAGGTCACCCTCTTCGCGAGCGGCGATTCGGTGACCGCTGGAAAGCACACCGTCACCGTGCCACAGGCGCTCCGTGGGGCGCGATACATGGCTGATCCCGGGCCGTGGTTCGCGACGACCCAACTGATGGTCCTGCGCCGCCGATCCGAGTTCGACGTCATCCATGCCCATCTGGAATTCCACAACCTGATGCTTGCCCGCGCCGCCTCGACGCCCGTCGTGAGCACCTTCCACGGACGTCTCGATCAGGCCTTCGCAGCGACCGCCCTGGCCGACCGTCCGCCCGGTCTGGTGGCCATCAGCCACGCTCAGGCGCAAGAGCATCCCGACCTGCCATGGGCCGGCGTGGTCCACAACGGCCTGACGCTGCGCCACATGCCCTTCAGCCTGGAGCGAGACGATTCACTCTGCTTCGTCGGTCGCATCATGCCCGAGAAGGGGATCCTGGAAGCCATCGAAGTGGCTCGACTGACCGGCCGAACGCTGCGCGTCGCGGCAAAGGAGCCGTGGTTACCGTGGGAGCTGGACTATCACCGCAATGTCTTCCTGCCGCGGACCAAGCGCGCCTCGGTGGAAGACCTGGGTGAACTGGGACAGGCCGAGCGTGATGCGCTGCTCGTCCGGAGCTACGCCACGCTGATGCCCGGCTCGTGGCCCGAACCGTTCGGCCTAACGGCCATCGAGTCGCTGGCTTGCGGCACACCTGTCGTCTGCCGGCCGGTGGGCGGGCTGCAGGAGATCATCCGCCACGGTCAAGATGGCTTCTTCGCCCAAGACATCGAGGCCATGGCCTCCGCCCTCGACGATGTCGCGGCGCTGGACAGAGCGGCCATCCGTCGATCGGTGCTGCGGCGGTTCTCGGCTGAGCGGATGGCCGATGGATACGAGGCCATCTACGGTGCCATCATCGCCTCTTCCAACGCCGCCGAGTCTGGTGCGACCGGGGGCGGCCTCTTGCCAGCCGATGCTCGGGTCGATCAGCGTGCAGCCGGCAGGGTACCGAAAAGAAGAAGACCGGCCGGGGCGTCCAGCCCGACCGGTCAGAGCACTGCTTGGCAGCCGGGTCAGCGCCAGGCAGAGGCTCGGTAGTCCAGATCGCCCATGATCGAGCGGTAGTAATAGTCCCTCCGGAACGGGTCCACGATGCCCCGCGCCCAACCGGGCGACCGGTGAGACGGGACCGAACCGCTGTACGTTCCGCGCGCGTCCGGGGAGCTCCAGAAGATCTCCCTCATGCTCTTGTTGGTGGTGAATAGTCCGCGCAGCAGGTAGCCCGCATCACCAAGCACGTTCGCGACCACTGCCTTGGCACCCGTGCGCAGGAAGCCAGAGGCATAGTTGTCGACGCGCTGGTAGGCGACCGACCGTGAATGCGTGGGCCCGACTCCTTCGGTGTTGCCGGCCGAGTAGCAGGCTCCGATGAGCAGGACCACGGAGCCCTGTGCAAGTCGGAGACCGCGCTGCACGTAGTGCTCGCCCCAGTACTTGACGCTACTGCTGCCGGCACGGGCGTTGAGGCCCAGGCCGTTCTTGGTATACGGCTGGAACGGCGCGTAAGGGCTCGGCCAACCGTTGCCGTGGCCCAGGTAGACGAAGAGATCGGCGTTGCGCGCGGCGCGCTTCACTCGCCGCC
>JACCYW010000002.1 GCA_013696275.1 Chloroflexota bacterium
GTCTTGCGTCTGCTGACGGATGGTCGCGATCGTCTTCTGGATGTCCGCGAACGAATGGTCCAGTTCGCTTGGCCCATGCTCGTCTGACGCCTCCGGCGTCGCCGCCACGGCGATGCCCAAGCTCGCAGCTGTTATCTCGAACGCCACGGCGAACGGCTCGCCGCCAGGTATCACTGCCGCGAGCGTGCCCATCAATTCGAACACGCCCTCGAAGATCTCCGCAGTATTCGCACCCTGTGGCTTGACGGCACCTGAAGCCTGGGCGAGGCGCAGGTCCGCGGCCAGCGAGGGGAACTCGGCGTCCTCATCCAGGAACAGCGCCGTCTGGACATCGTTCAACGTCGTGAAGTGATCGACCACCTGGCGCGCCCAGAAGAGCTCCGCCAGGATCTGGTTCGAGACGGCGGTCCAAGCGGCTGGCGACACGCCGGGTGCGCTGGGGGGCGGCTGGCAGCTCGTGTAGCGCGGGGGGCTCGCCGAAACCGGCCCCGAGCAGGTCTGGGCGATGTCATTCTGGAAGGCCTGAAGCTGGTCGGACGTGGAATCGCGGCTGGGGTCCGTATAGACGTCGCGGATGGTGCCGCGGGCGATGCCCAGGTAGGCGGTGACGGCCGCCAGGGCAGCGGCGTCCACCTGCGGGAAAGCGCCATACGGTCGGTATCGAGCCCACGAGGAGCTGGCAGGAGTCCAGCGCCAGGTACGCAGCCCATGCTCGCCTCGGGCCAGGAGACTACGGCCGCGGGCTGGCGGCCCAGGCACGTCGAGATCGGCGGTCGTGATCGTCCGGTAGTAGGAAGGGTCGGTCGCCCATGGGTCATCCGCTAGCGCCGGCGTCCCGGCGCCCAGGGCGCTGCTCCACGTCCCGGCCTGCGCATCCAGTCGATGCGCCACCATTCCCGAGGAGCCCCTACCGATGATCTCGTCCTTGCCGTCGCCGTCGACGTCCGCGGCCTGGATGGTCACATAGCGATCGGCCTTATCCCATCCCTGTGAGTCCGGCAACGGGCCGCTAAAGCGGGACAGGATCGCTGCCGAGAAGCACGATCCAGAGACGGTGAACCAGATCGCCTGCATGCCGCCGCCCCCACGAAGCGCGATGAACGGGTCGGCGGCCGGCTTGTGCCCCCGCAGCGGCTGGATGGTGCTGTAGTACTGCGGTTGGTTCCAACCGTCGGCATCAGGAGCGAGTGGGGAGGCCGGAGAGCTCTGGCAGAGCTGCGTCCACGAGCCAGGACCGGTGGGTGTGACCGCATATCGGTACACCACGAGTCCGCCTGCGCTGCGCGCCAGCAGGGTCGACTCGTCCCAGGCGGTGATGGTGGAGTAGTGTCCCGGCTGCGTCCAGCCGTTGGCATCGCTGAGATCGGTGGCAGTCGCCAGCAGCGTCCAACCGCTGCCGCTCCAGCGCCACAGATGCAGGCCATCGCGGCCACGTCCCAAGAGCTGCATGGTGGGTGACGCCCCCTGCCGCCCGAGGGGCACGAGCTGGATGGTCGAGTAGTAACTCGGATCGGCGTCCCATCCGTCGACATCGGGCATCGGCCCGGAGGTCGTCAGCTGCGTCCAGGTCGCGGCGTCCGGCGACCCACCCTGGGCGTACCGGTAGACGATCACGCCGACGCCACTGCGAGCTACGAGCTCATCCCGGCCATCTCCGTCCACGTCGCCCAGCCGGAGGGTCTCGTAGTACTGCGGCTGGTCCCAGCCGTCGTGGTCGGGCAGGATCGGATCGACCAGGACCTGGCTCCACTGACCGAGCGATGGTACGAAGCGGAAGACCTGCGTGCCGCCCGTACCCCGCGCGACCAACTCGTCTACGCCGTCGCCGTCGAGGTCGCCGGTGAGGATGTTCCGATAGTGCGCCGGTTCGTCCCAGCCGGTGATGTCGGTCAGGGCAGGCACCAGGTAGGTCGGACCGACGGGGCAGAGGTAATCGGTGTCCGGGGCGGCCGGCGCAGGGCAGTCGGCGGCGGTGATCCGTTCCCGGGCAGGGCTATCGCTTACCGCGCGGGCGGCTTCGCTCTCCGCGCGAGAGGCGGGCGGCGTGGCGAAGGCAGTCGCCGGCAGAGTCATCGCTGCTGCAGTCACCAGGAGGACGACCGACATCCACCGCGTCACGGAGAGCTGTCCGTCAGTGTCATCATGGCCCTCATGAGGCGGGACGCCAGGAGCTTCAAGCAGTCGCGGCCATGCCCGGGGGCATCGTAACGCATCGACTCGCCACCACCGGAGGGATCCTCTGGATCACCGCCACGCGGCGACGAGCACGGTACCCTCAGACCATGAGTACCACCGAGTGGGATGCCAGGGTCGTCCGGACGCCGCTCGCCCGGGACCGATCCTGGACCAGCTCAAGCGCGAGGGACTGCTCACGATGACCGATCAGATGGCGTTGCAAGCCGTCTTGGATCTGCTCGACCAGCTCATCGCCTCGGAGCTTCGACCGTTGCTCGAACTCAAGGAGGCCGCAACAGACCTGCTCCGTCTGGATGAGCTCTTCCACCGCGCCTGAGCCGCCGCCGGCTCCTGGATGGACACCGTGGCTGGCCTTCGGTTTGGTGGCCGTATCCATCGCCGCGCCGGTCGTGGTGCTGGT
>JACCYW010000069.1 GCA_013696275.1 Chloroflexota bacterium
CGTTGCGCGTGATCCAGCATCAGCGCCCGCGGCAGGGTCCGGCTGTAGACCACGATGTCCGTGTCACCGTCGAGGCTATGGCCGGCCAGGGTCTTGAAGTCAGGGGCGGCCGTGAAGTTGAAGTCGCGCACATCGCGCGCCTCGAAGTCCTGCGTCAGACCGTCCGCGCTGGCACCTACCGGGCGGCCGGTGGAAGCGATGGTCAGCGGCCTGTCCGTGGTGAAAGTGACATGGACGTCGGGACTCACCGCCGTCGTGAACGGATCGCCCCATGGATGAGCGTCGAAGGCCTCGCGTTGGCTGACCCAGGGGATGGACCGAAGGACGGAGATGATGCCTCGATCATTCGACCATTGGAACGATCGGCCGGCTGATCCATCGCGCAGACGCGCGCGGTATCTGGTGAGCAGGACGACTCGCTGACCGTCGGGCAGTGGCGTACCGAGCGGCACGATGATGTTCTGACCGATGACCTGAGCGTCGACCGGGACTCCGTCGACCTTGGCGCTGAGCAGCTCCATGCCGCCCAACGGGCCGGCGAACGAGTTAAGCACGATCTCGTCGATAGGCCCGCCCGACCCATTGGTGATGGCCGCCACAGAGCGGACGGCGATCGTCCCTGCCGCCCAGTCTAGGGTCACCCCAGCGTCGTAGGTGGCCACGAGTTCGATGCTCGTCCGCTCGCCAGCCGATACGGACAGCGGTGTGGAGACGAGCGCGCCGAAGGCGAGGCAGACCGTCACCAGGCGGGTCAGGTGCGATATGGACACGGCACCCCCGATGATAGCCCCGCGCCCCTCAGTACAGCCGCGGGAAGCGCTCCTCGTAGCGGGGCAGCAGGTCTACGCCGGCCACTTCGGCGTGGACACGAAGTGCCTCCAACAGCTCCTCCGTGCTTCCGAAGCGGAAGCGATGTCGGTCGATGTACTGACGCAACGCTGCCCAGAAGTGACGCGCTCCGATGTCGCGGCGGATGCCCTCCAGGAACACGCTGCCCTGCTGGTAGATGACCTCGTACAAACATCCGCCGTAATAGCTGATGTCCCTGTCCAGTCGATCGCTTGGGCAGTCGCCCGAGTCGAACTGGTGGAAGAACGCGCTGGTCAGGAACTCCGCGACCGCCTCATCGGCGAACGGTTCGTTCGGTTGGTCACTGCCGACCAGGGCGTAGAACCATTGGTGCGCCGTCTCATGGACGACCAGCCTGGCCAGCTGGCTGGTCGAGAGTGTCGGTCCGAGCCAGACATGGCCGGGTGACTCATGGCCAGCCCCGCCCGACGCCTCGCTGATGGTGAAACGCGGGTACGGATATTCCTCGCCCAGCCTCTGCTCGAACAGTTCGATGGCTTGCTGGGCATGCTCCAGCATGGGCTGACGCGGCAACGTCCTGCTGTACACGACTATCCGCGTGTCGCCATCGAAGCTATCACCGGCGAGCGTCTCGAAGTCGGGCGCGGCGGTGAAGTTGAAGTCGCGAACATCGCGCGCCTGGAAGACCTGGCGCAGGCCATCGCTGCTGAGCCGAGAACCGGTCGAAGAGATGGTCAGCGGGATGTCCGTGGTGATCGACACCTGGACCAGAGGGCTCACGGCCGTATTCATCTGTTCGCCCCAGTCGCTCTCCCAGAAAGGCGTGTAGTCGCTCACCCAGGGGATCCAACGCAGGCACGAGATGATGCCGTTGGCGCGCGAGAAGTGATAGTCGCGGCCGGCCGAGCCAGAGCGGAAGTGGGCGCGGTACTTGATGAGTACTTCGGTCGCGGCGCCATGCGCCAGACGAGCCGCCAAAGGCACCAGCAGGTTCTGATCCTCGACCGTGATGGCCACCCGAGCACCGTCCACCTCCGCCCTCAGGATCTCCATCCGACCGAGCGCCGCGGCGAACGAATTGAGCACGAGGTAGTCGATGGCACGGCCCGACGTGTTGGTGATGCGAGCCATCGAGCGGACCACGATGGTGCCCTCGTCCCAGTCGATGGTGGCACGAGCGTCGTAGGTGGCGCGGAGATCGATGCTGGTGCGGCCACCCGCCTCGGCCGCGGCCGGCATGGCAGCCAGCGCGATCAGGCCAGCGGCGACCAAGCAGCTGGCCAGCCGGCCGCTCAGGACAGCCCTGCCAGTCGCGCTCACGGCATCAACCGCTGACGATCCCAGCCGCCCTCCGGCCGGGGCGTGTAGCGCAGACGGTCATGCAATCGATCGGCCCGCCCGTGCCAGAACTCGAAGCGATCGGGGACTATCCGATAGCCACCCCAGTGCTCCGGCAAAGGCACGTCGCCGCTCGCGAACCGTCGTTCCGTCGCCGCGTACCGAGCCTCCAGGGCAGCCCGATCAGCGATGGGCTGGCTCTGCTCGGACGCCCAGGCCGCTATCCGGCTGCCAAGCGGTCGATGAGCGAAGTAGGCCGCGGATGCGCCAGCGTCCATCGGGATGACCGTCCCACGAGCTCGAACCTGGCGCTCGAGTGGTTCCCAGTGGAGCACGACTGCCGCTCGCGGATGAGCCCCCAGCGCCTGGCCCTTCTCGGAACGGCGGTCCGTGTAGAACACAAGCCCGTGCTCATCGAGGCCGCGTAGCAGGACCATCCTGACCTGCGGGTCGCCTTCCGCGCCGATGGTCGCCAAGGCCATGGCGCTGGGCTCCCGCAGCTCGGTCTGGGTGGCCTCCGCCAGCCATGCCTCGAGCTGATGGACCGGGTCGGCATCCAGGTCGAGGAATCCGCCGCAGCTCATGCTGGCCAGCCTACTGCGTGGATGGCCCCCGTATCATCCACCGGTGACAGTGGAGCCCGCGCTGCTGGCCCGCGACGACCGCCTACGGCGGCGCGCAGTGATGGTCCTCTTCGGCGGAGTAGCGCTATCGGCCATCGGCTACATCGCGGCCATCACGGTGGGCACCCTGGCTGGCGCAGAGCTCGGCGGCGGCGCCAGCTGGGCGGGTCTACCGACCGCTGGTGCGGTACTCGGGACGGCCGGTGGAGCAGCCCTGCTGGGCTGGATCGCCGGACGCCACGGTCGGCGACCTTCGCTGGTGATCGGCTACCTCACGGGCGCCCTTGGCGCGACCCTCGCGGTGGTTGCGCTGCTGGCGGGCAGCTTGCAGCTGCTGATCGTGGCGATGCTCGTGGTCGGTTTGCCAAATGCAGCGGCCCAGGCAGCGCGCTACGTCGGCGGCGATATGTACCAGGCCGGTAGACGCGCGAGAGCCATCGGTGTGGTGGTGTGGGGCGCCACTGTCGGGGCCGTCATCGGCCCGAGTCTCATCGGCCCGACAGGCACCCTCGCGAGCGGCGTTGGCTTGCCTGTCCTGGCCGGGTCCTTCGTGGCGGCCGCCGTCACATTCGCCATCGCCGGCGTCATCAGTCTCGTGCTGCTGCGGCCCGATCCGGCCGAGTTGGTCGACCGGTCCGTGGCTCTGACGCGGGCCGCTGACGTCGGGCCCAGCCGGTCGATGCGCCGCTCTCTGCTTCAACCCAACGTGAGCGTCGCGGTAGTGGCTCTCATCAGCAGTCAGCTGGTGATGGTCATGGTGATGACGATGACACCGCTCCACCTGCGCGATCATGGCCACGACCTGGCGGTGGTGGGGGTCGTCATGAGCGCCCACACGTTGGGGATGTTCGCGCTGGCGCCGCTCTCCGGCCGGCTCACCGGTCGCTTCGGTAGCCTCGCCGTGATCATGGCCGGGTTCGTCCTGCTGGGAGTCGCTTCGCTGTTGGCGGCGTTGGCGCCAGCGTCCGGCGGCCTGGTGCTCATGGCCGCCCTGTTCCTGCTCGGATTCGGCTGGAACCTTGGCTTCGTCGCCAGCAGCGATCTCCTATCCGCCGGTTCGCCGCTCATCCACCGGGCTCGGCTGCAGGGTGGCGTCGATGCGGCCGTGTGGGGGACATCGGCCATCTCCAGCGTGGTCGCCGGTCCGTTGCTCGACCTCATCGGATATGCCGGCCTGGCGCTCGTGGCGGCCGCGCTGACGAGTGTGCCGGCGCTCTTCGTCGTGGCCCGTTATCGAGACGTGGTGCCCCAGGCGGCGTAGCGCGAATGGACCATGCGATGATCGGCACGTGCACCGCTCACTGACCGCCACGCTCGTGGCCTCGCTGTTCGCTGCGGTCGCTTCGTTGACGCTGACGTCGGCCGCCATGGCCGACCACGTGCCGACCCTGCGCGGCGCTATCACTGACGAGGGCGGCCGGCTGACGGAGCGCCGTGACGTGGCCGAGACAGCTCAGGAAGCCCTCTTCGACGCGACGGGCACGCAGCTCTACGTGCTCTTCGTGGAGAGCACCGGACTTCTCGACGTCGACACGTTCGCCGACGATGTCGCCACAGAGAATGAGCTGGCGGCGCGAGACGCGCTGTTGGTCGTCGCGTTCGCCGACCGGACCTACGCCCTCCAGACTGGCGCGGAGCTGAACCGCGTTGTCTCGCAGAACGAGCTGGACGACATCATCGCCGACAGGGTCGTGCCCGCCCTGCAGGCAGGTGATCCGGCCGGTGCCATCGTCGGCGCCGCACAGGGCATCTCGACCGCTGTGCCGGCGGTCATCGTGACGCCGGCACCAACGCCGGCATCAACGGCGGCATCGACGCCGGCTGGGACAGGGACACCGGTTCCCCCGGTCGACCCACCAGCGAGTGGCACGGGCGGTGGTCTTCCGCTCGTGCCCATCCTCCTCGTGGTGCTCGTGGTCGCTGGCGGGATCTGGCTCTTCATGCGTGCTCGCCGCGCGAGGGACGGCATCCGCGGCTCGTTCCAGGAGGCCCGGACGCAGGAAGAGCTGGGACGAGAGGCGAACCAGTTGCTCATCAAGACCGATGATGCGCTGCGCGACGCGGAACAGGAGGTCGGCTTCGCGGAGGCTCAATTCGGGGCCGCTCAGTCGGCCGCGCTGGCCACGGCGCTGGCGGCCGCCCGGGAGGATCTCCGGCAGGCCTTCACCATAGGTCAGGAGCTGGATGACAC
>JACCYW010000085.1 GCA_013696275.1 Chloroflexota bacterium
GTCATCGAGCCTGACGGCTGGTATCACACCGGCGACATCGGCCGCTTCGATGAGCGCGGCAACCTGAGCCTCATCGGTCGCAAGCGGAACATTATCGTCTTGCCCAACGGCTTCAACGTCTACCCTGAGGACATCGAGAACGCGCTCGCCGATGAGGGCATCGGCGAGTCGGTCGTCATGGAGACGTCGCCGGGCCGGATAGAGGCTGTGGTCCTGCCGGTGGGCAGCCTGCCCATCGTGTCAGCCAACACGCCCGTACCGGAGCGGCCGACCGATGCGGCTGGCACGGCCCGCATGGAGGCCGATATGGAGGCCCGCGTACGGGCCGCCAATGCCCGGCTGAGCCAGCATGGCCGCATCGATGCCTGGCGCATCTGGCCTGAGCCCGACTTCCCCCGCACCCACACGCTCAAGGTCAAACGCGACGAGGTCCGTCGATGGGCAGGCGTCGACGTGCCGCTCGCGCTGCGCGACGGCTGACATCGCGGGCCGGCCGACTCTGCAGCCGCCGGCGACGACCGAGCGTACTTGACGACCGAGCCTACTTGACGACCGGGATGGGCTGGCCGACACCGGCCACCGTATCGAAGGCAAGCCTCGCCAGCGCGGGATCGGTCGAGCGGCCGATGGACCACCATGTGAAGACCAGCGTGCTGCCGACCTGGGCCAGCGCGAACTGCGCATCGAGCGGGTAGTTGGTCTGGCCGAAGCCGCTCTCCAGGTAATCAGCGAACTCGGCGCCGCGGGCAGCAGCGGACGCCGTATCGCGCAGCTCGTAGATGCCCACATAGCCGGCCCCGGGGTCTTGGACGTCGGCCTGCAGGATGACCCGGGCGGCGGCCGCCAGCGAGGCTGGTTCGGCCGGACGATAGGGCACGATGGGCGCGGCCACGCGTATGCCCTGGCCGGCCAGGGCGGTGTCGATGATGGAGACCGTGGCCGCCATGGACGCCGAATACGAGGCCTGCGGGGTGACCTGCGGGGTCGCCGGCGGTCCACCCTGGCCAACCCCGCTCGGCGGTCCGCACGCTGACGCGCATCCCACCAGCGCTGCGACGATGATCACCCGACCGGTCACTGATCTCAGCCGGGCGGCCATGAGAATGAACGCCCGCCCAGCAGATGGAAGTGCAGATGATCGACCGATTGACCGGCCGCCGGGCCAGAGTTGGTGACCACCCGGAAGCCGTCCCTGGCGACCCCCTCATCCAGCGCGAGCCGGGCGGCGGTGGCGAAGAGGCGTCCCAACATCGGCCCATGCTCCTCGGTCAGCTCGGCAGCGGACCGCAGGTGCTGGCGCGGGATGAGCAGGATGTGGGTCGGCGCCTGCGCTGAGAGATCGCGGAACGCCACCACCAGGTCATCCTCAGCTACGATATCGGCGGCCATCTGGCCGGACGCGATGCGGCAGAAGATGCAGCCCGTCCCGTCCATGGCGTCGATGGTAGACGCTCCGCCGTGGGCGCTTACGCGCCGGGCTTGGCGCTCATCAGGAAGCCGATGACGCCGATGCCGGCGGCCATGACATAGCTGACATAGCGCTGCCGGCGGGCCAGGGTCCGCCAGCGGTCCCGCTCCACCTGCGATCCCGCGGCTGGCAATCTCAGGAGCCGCCTGAGGCCGGGGCGCTGGATGAAGAAGGCAAGCGCGAGGTTCGCGGCATAGAGGCTCAGGGCGGCCAGCAGCCACGGCTGCCCGAGCACCTGTGCGCCCAGGACCGCGACCAGACCGATGCCCGTCGCTGCTACGCCGAGGCCGATGATGAGCGTGCCGTTGCCCTGGAGCCAGAGGAGGGTCCGGGTCACCGGGCCGGCCGAGTCGGAAGGTCCGGCGATATCCCCGCGACGCATCGTCCTGAAGGTGAAGGGCAGCAGGAAGCTGGGCAGGAACAAGCAGATGGCGAGCGTGATATGCGCCACCAGCAGGACCGGGAACCATGCCCCCATCAGGTCTCTTCCACAGCCCTGCGCTGGGCCGCGATGGCGACCCACTCCGTTTCCACTGACCGACCGACCGACCTGAAGCCGGCGGCTGCCAGTGCTTCGGAGACCTCTGCCTCGCGATCGATGAAGATGCCGCTGGCCAGCAATCGCCCGCCGACCCGGACCGCAGCGGCCAACTGGGAGGCCATCGCCACCA
>JACCYW010000098.1 GCA_013696275.1 Chloroflexota bacterium
GGCCGCTCGGTACGGTCAAGACGCGCACGCGTCGGGCGCTCCATCGGCTCCGTCAGACGCTGACCGACGCATACGGTCCGGAAGTCGCACCGCCCATGCCCGACTGGCGGTTGGATCCCGCCGAGCCCGCAGAGCCTGCCGCGAAGGAGACGCACCCAGCTGCTTCGCGCGACGAGCAGGTCGGGGCGCCCGGGATAGCGGGGATGGCCGATGGACTGCGCTGAGACGCTCGGTCGCATCGAAGCGGCCATGCTGGGCCCGGGCAAGCTGCGTTCACTCGAGACGGACCAGTCGGAGGCGGGGGTAGCGCTGCGCGAGCACATATCGACGTGCCAGGGTTGTGCCCGCGAACTGAGCGCCTGGCGGCATGCCGACCTGGTCCTGCGCGCAGCGACGCCTGACTCACTTTCAGCCTCGCCGGATGTACGGGCCGGATTGCTGGCGGCGATAGCCACAAGGCCGCGCAGCGAAGCGGCGACGGCCCGCCTGCCGGCGGTGCCGCCGGCGGAGGTCGCCGTTCGGCTCCGGGCGGGCGTGCCTGACATCGTCAGGATCGGCATAGCCGCCGCATTGGGCGCCCTGATCTTCGTGGCCGGGGCGGCGCTTGGCGGACCGCTGGGCATCGTCCCCCAGTCCGCGCCGGGAAGCGGTCGGGAGGCCGGCGCAGCGTTCGTCTCGGCCGCCGTGGATCGCGTCCTGGCCCAGCCTGCGCACCAGGTCGTCGAGTTGCGCGATGCGTCAGGCGCACGGTCGGGGACGATCCTGTTCGACGATGGGACGCGAGAGCTGGTCGTCGTGTCGCGCACCCTCCGCGCAGCGCCGACCGATCAGGAGTACGGCTGCTACGTGGAGCGCGACGGGATATGGACCAGGATCGGCCGCATGGTCGAGTACGAGGGCATCTCGTGGTGGGTCGGGGAGTTGAGCGAGCCGCCTGACGCTGGCCGGCCGGGGGATCGTTTCGTCGTTGCACTCGAAGTCGGCAGCCCCACCCTCAGCGGCGCCTTCTGACGCGACGCTAGGAAACGGGCCCTCACAGTGGGTCCTGGTAGACGGTCGCATCCCGGGGCGAGCGGGCCGGATGAGCCTCTACCGCGTCGATCGCCTCGATCTCCCGCGCCGACCCCAGGTCGGGCGCGTCGTCGATGTCAGCGGGGTCGAGTCGTTCGTATCCCTCGGCCGTCGCCCTGGCCGGAGGAGTCTCCAGATAGTGGCGATGCAGCTCCAGGATCTCCTCCACGAGCGGCTCGGGAGCATCACCCCCGTACAGCGCGATGCTGCTGCTGATCCACGCCGCCTCGGCCTCTCGCTCGGTGGTCGAGAGGTCATCGTCGGTGCGCGGCAAGCGGCCGAGGATGAGCCACGCGAGACCTACGCCGATGGCCACGCCAGCGATCACCAGCCACCACGCGAAGCTGTCGTTCATGCGGCGCAGAGTACTAGGCCGGTCTGGTGGGCGACAGCAGGGCACCATGCCCTGTCTCGCGTCACGAGCCCCAGCGGACCGCCCGCTATCCTCGGGCGGTGATACCAGGCCTCATCGATGTCACGCCCGGCCCTGACCTCCTGGTCGTCGGTCCATTGCGCATCGGCTGGTACGGCGTCGGCTACATCCTGGCCCTGATCGCACTGGTGCTGGTCACGCAACGCGAGGCGGCGCGGCGCGGCATCGACCCACGGCACGTCACCGCAGTGCTCGTGCCGGCAGCCATCCTGGCGCTCATCGGAGCACGCCTCTATCACGTCATCGACCAGTTCGATGCGTGTGGGCTGGGACAGCCGTGCTACCGCGAGAACCTCTGGGCGGTGGTCCTGCCGCCGTACAGCGGGCTGGGCCTTTATGGAGGCATCGCGGGTGCTGCCCTGGGCATCCTCCTGTACGTCCGCCGACACGGCATCCCGTTCTGGGGCGCGCTCGACGCGGTCATCCCCGGAACGTTGTTCGCCCAGGGTATCGCCCGATGGGGGAACTTCTTCAACCAGGAGCTGTACGGGCCGCCGACCAACGATGCCTGGGGTATCGCCATCGAGTGCCAGTTCAGGGTGGCCCCTTGGTTGTGCCCAGGCGACATGCGGCTTGAGGCTGGCGCCATGGCATATCCAGTCGAGACGACCGGCTTCCATCCCCTGTTCTTCTATGAATCCGCGCTCGACATCCTGGGTGGTCTGGTGGCACTCGGGCTCAGCCGGCGTTTCCCGTCCCGGCTGCGGACGGGCGATATAGCATCCTTCTGGGGCATCTGGTACGGCTCGGTCAGGACAGTCCTGGAGACATTCCGCAGCGGCTACAACTGGACCCTCGCTGGCGGCATCCCGACCGCGCAGCTCATCGGTGTGGCGCTCATCACGATCGGTTTAGTGACCATCATCTGGCGTCACCGCCGCCACCGCCCGGACAGATCCCTAGACCAGCCCGTTGTCGACCCTCGGCCGGGTGCTCAGACAGTCTGACCATCGCGCGAGACGAACGAACCGGTCGCCTTATGAGTCAGCGCGGTGCGAGCATATCGTTAAGGCGGGCGTCGTAGTAGGCCTCGACATCGGCGTAGTCCGGGCTGCCGGCCAGGTTCGATAGCTCCCAGGGGTCGGTCGTCAGCCGGTAGAGCTCGTGCTCGCCAGTCTCATACCTCATGTAGTGCCACTCCTTGGAGCGCAGTGCCCACCAGGCCGGAACGGTCTTGATCCGGACAGGGGACTGCTCCAGGACCTCGTCCCGCGGTATCGACCACTCGGCATCGGTGAGCAGGGCTGACCAGTCGAGGCCATCGACCGGACCGAGTGCACAGCCGGCGATGGCGCACAGCGTCGGCGCCATGTCGATGTTGGAGACCGCCTGTCCCTCGGAGCGCGGCGTAGTCCCGCGTCCAGCGGCCCAATTGACATAGAGCGGTACCTGCGTCGTGTAAGGCACGACCTTGCGCCACCAGCGGTGCGATCCGTAGGCAAGACCGTTGTCGGCAGTCAGGATCCAAAGGACGTCCCGGCCGGACTCGGCGACCTCCAGCTTCTTGATCGCCTGGTCGACCGCCCGCAGGGACTGGCAAGTCCGAACGGTAGGCCAGCTGGCGCTCTGCGCCCGGGGGCGAGCCTGGATGTAAGCCGGCTTGTCGGAAACGTCCTCTTCCATGTAGGCGGGCGTGGCGAGCGGCGGCGAATCGGCGCATAGGGCCCCTCGCGCATGGCGGTCGGCGGGGACCGGTTGTCGGCGGGTCGTAACTCCCGCCCGATCGGATCCCTGATGCGGTGCGTAGGGGGTGAAGAGCATGAAGCGCGGACCTGCTGGAGCGTTGGCCAGGAAGTCCAGCGCGTGATCGCGGAAGACGTCGGTCGAGTAGTCGGTCGTCTCGACCCCGCGATGTTGGAGCTCGCCGTCCAGCCACATGTCGTAGTCGTAGTAACCCGCCGCCATGATCGCTGTCCGGTCCCAGCCCGGTGGGGTCTTGTCTTCCACCGCCCCGAGGTTATTGAGGTACTTGCCGGCCAGCGCGGTCCAGTAGCCCGCTCGTTGAAGCGCCGTGGCGAGTGTCTCGCGCGGATCGAAGAGGGTCCCATCGTTGACCGTCACACCGTGTTTGTGGGTGTGGAGTCCGGTCAGGAAGCCAGCCCG
>JACCYW010000126.1 GCA_013696275.1 Chloroflexota bacterium
CGGCCCACCATCTCGACCACGAACGCCTGCCGGACCGGCATGTCGAAGGCGTTGGCCACGCCCAGGAGGCTGGCCAGTACGAAGACGTGCCACACCTCCACGGTGCCGGTCGCAACCAGCAGGCCGAGGACCAGTGCCAGCACGGCCGACGCGATCTGCGTGGCCATCAGGATGGCGCGCTTGGGAAACGCATCGGCGAAGACACCGGCGAACAGTCCGAGGATGATGACCGGCGTGAACTGGGCGGCAGCGACTGCTCCCAGGATGAGCGGATCGCCCGTCAACTCCAGGACCAGCCAGCCTTGTGCGACCTGCTGCATCCAGGTGCCCACCAGCGAGATCAGCTGGCCGGTCCAGAAAAGCCGGAAGTTGCGATGCCGTAGCGCGCGCAGCCCGTTTGGCAGGCGAGCGCTGCCGGGTATGACCGGCGGCCCGCCGTAGCCCCCCGTCCCCGTCACGCCGTCAGTTCGCCTGGCTCGCGGTCCATCCTCGCGGCCGCCTCGATGAGGTCCACCGTGCCCCGGATCCCCAGGCGACCAACGTCCAGCGACAGATCGTAGTGAGTGCTATCCAGCCAGTCGACGCCGAAGAGCCGCTTGATGTAGCTGGCACGATTACGGTCGAAGGAGCGGCACAGGTGCCGCAGTGACGCCTCATCGGGCTTGGCATCGAGCGGGATCTCCTCGACGCGTGCCAGCAGGTAGCGGATCCTCTGCACCGGCGTCGCATGCAGCTGGGCATGCAGCACGTCCGGCTGGCGGCCGATGATGAAGGCGGCGCCGCGGCCCAGGATGACCGCGTTGCCGCGCGCGGCGGCCTCCTCGATGACCGCTCGGGTGATGGCCGCCAGGCGCTCATGGATGGCTGACGCCGGGAGGACCTCTGACGGCAGGGGTGGCATGGCCACCTCTGGGGCGCTCGTCGCCAGGGCCGAGGCGATCCGTTGCCACAGGCTGGGCAACCGTTCGTCGTAGCCCTCGGCCTCGGACTCCGGGATGCCGGAGCGCTCGGCCACGGCGGCCACTATCTCGCGATCGAGGAACTCCGCCCCGAAGCGGCGCGCCAGCTCCTGACCTACCGCCCTCCCCGCGGCGCCGAACTGGCGCGAGATGGTGATGACGGGCATGCTCTGGCGGGGCCGGTCAGCTGACGACGGACTCGGCCGCCTGGCGGGCCATCGTGTCGACCAGTTCGCGCACCGCAGCGGCGGAGCGATCGAAGGCGGCCTGCTCGTCGGTCGTCAGCTCGATCTCCACGATGCTGGTGATGCCGGCGCGGCCCAGCTTGACCGGCACGCCGACGAACAGGCCATCCGCACCGTACTGGCCCTGGAGGTAGGCGGCGCACGGAAGGATCGCCGCGCGGTCGTTCAGGATGGCATCCACCATCTGGGCGACCGAGGCCGCCGGCGCGTAGAAGGCGCTGCCCGTTTTGAGCAGCGCCACCACCTCCGCGCCTCCATTGCGCGTACGGTCGACCAGCGCCTCGATGCGCTCCTGGCTGAGCAGCTCCGTGATGGGGATCCCGCCGGCCGTGGAGTAACGCGCCAGCGGCACCATCGTGTCGCCGTGCCCGCCCAGCACGAAGGCATGCGTGCTGGTCACGCTGACCCCGAGCTCCTGGGCGATGAAGGTCCGAAAGCGAGCCGAGTCCAGTACTCCGGCCATGCCCAGGACCCGCTCGGGCGGGAAACCGCTCGCCTCCAGGGCGACGTGGCACATCGCGTCGAGCGGGTTGGTCACGATGATCAATACGGCGTCCGGGCTGTGGGCGGCCGCCTGCTGGACGACTGAGCGGACGATGCCGGCGTTCTTGGCCAGCAGGTCGTCCCGGGTCATGCCCGGCTGGCGCGCCAGGCCAGAGGTCACCACGATGATGTCCGAGCCCGCTGTGTCGGCGTAGTCGTTGGTACCGGTCACGCTCATGTCATGCCCGACCACCGGCGCCGCCTCGGCCAGGTCGAGCGCCTTGCCCTGTGGCAGTCCCTCCACGATATCCACCAGCACGACATCGGCCAGCCCAGCTTCCGCTATGCGCTGCGCTGCGGTAGCCCCGACGTTGCCTGCGCCGACGACGGTTACTCGACGGTGTGCCATGGGCGAGGGTCTCCTTGTGGGATGCTCCGGCGCTGGGTCCACGATTCTACCGGGGCGGCTTACGGCTTCGCGGCCAGCCGATGGATCACCGGGTGTCCCACCGGGGGAGGAGCTCTTGGGCCGGCTCTGAAGCAGCTTCCTCCTTCGATCGGCTCGCCCCGAGGGCCACACGACGGAGGAAGGCCAGCCTGGTCGACTCGTGGGTCGATCTCTCCGCCGGTTGGCTCACCAGCTGGTCCAGCTGGCTCCAGGTGGCACCAAGAAGGGCATAGAAACGAACGACCGACGTAACCGCGCCTGCGTCAGGTCGATGCCTGCTCCGCAAGCGGCCATAGCCGGTCCAGGCGCCAGCTGACCTCGGCGCCGGGGGCATGGAGCGGCGCTCCCCGCTCGCTGATGGTCAGATGTCCGGCCGGCGTCTCCAGGCGGTAGTCGGTGTACCAGCCTCGATACCAGATGCTGGCGACGCGAGCATCCAACGGCCCGTCCAAGGCAGCCCAATCCGGCCGCACCAGAGCGTGACGCCGCTCGCCGGGCTGGGCGTGGATGCCGCGAAGCGCCGGAACAGTCACGGTGTGGTCACCAACATGCACCGCCATGCGCTTCCCCTCAACGCGCTCCAACGTCACATCCAGGATCGACGCCGGGCCGGTGAGCGAAGCGGCCCATGGATCGACGGGCTGTTCATAGACCTCTGACGGCGTCCCGACCTGGACGAGCCGGCCGTCGCGGAGGAGCGCCACCCGGTCAGCCACCGCCAGGGCTTCGGCTACATCGTGGGTGGCGTGGACAGCGGCCGCTCCTGTCCGTGCCCTTTGCTCGGCCAGCTCCTCCTGGAGCGCCGCGCGCAGCGGCACGTCCAGGTGTGCCGTCGGCTCGTCAAAGAGATACAGGGCAGCCCGCCTGGCGAGGGCTCGGGCAAGACCGATGCGCTGCTGCTCGCCACCGGACAGTTCGCTCGGATGCCGCGCCGATAGGCGGCCAAGGCCCATCAGCTCGAGTAGCTTGGCCGCCTCCCGACGGGCGTCGGGCCGTGGCATGCCCGACCGCTGGAACGGATAGGCCACGGTCTCGAGGGCCGTCATGTGCGGCCACAGCGCATAGTGCTGGAAGACCATGCCAACGGAGCGACGCTCCGGAGGCTCGGCCCGCTGTGGCGTGGCCACGACACGTCCACCGATGGCGATGTCACCTGCCGTGGGCCGGATGAACCCGGCCACCGCATGGAGCAGGGTCGACTTCCCGGACCCCGACGGGCCAAGC
>JACCYW010000146.1 GCA_013696275.1 Chloroflexota bacterium
GGCGAGGACCGTCGACCGTCGATGGACTGGGCGCCACAAGGGTGGTGCGCGCTATGGAGACCGTCGGACTGACCCTTCGCGCGGCCACGGATGCGGACGCGACGCTGCTGTGGCGATGGGCCAATGATGCCGAAAGCCGCGCTGCCTCGGTGCGATCCGAACCGATCGCCTGGGAGCGCCATGTGGCATGGCTGGCGGATCGCTCGGCCGACCCCGGCTCATCGATCTACATCGCCGAGTGGCCGGTCGGATCAGCCATCGGAACAGTGCGCTTCGAGGGGCCGGACTCGGAGGTCACCGTCTCCATCAACCTCGGCCCGGACGTGCGCGGACGCGGCCTCGGGTCTCGCATCCTCGAGCTCGGGCTGGAAAGGGTCGCCACCGAGCGGCCCGTCCAGCGCTTCCGGGCAGTCATCAGGCTCGACAATATCCCCTCGCTGGAAATCTTCCGCGCGGCCGGATTCGGGCAGGATGCTGGCCCGCCAGCGGACGGGCTGGTCACCTATCACCTGGAGTCCCCGTGGCTGGCCGGATGATGCGCATGGACATCGCAGGTCGCCGCGTCGGCGATGGCGCCCCCACCTACGTCATCGCTGAGCTCTCCGCGAACCATGGCCAGAGCCTGGATGTCGCACTGGGGCTCGTCCAGGCAGCGGCCGACGCGGGGGCGGACGCGGTCAAGCTGCAGACATACACGCCGGACACCATCACTCTGCGCTCTGACAAGGACCACTTCCGGATCGCAGCCGGTACGGTCTGGGATGGATCGACCATGTATGACCTCTACGCGGAGGCCTATACGCCGTGGGAGTGGCATCGGCCATTGAAGCAGGCGGCCCAGGAGCGCGGCCTGGCCTTCTTCTCGTCGCCGTTCGACGCCAGCGCGGTGGACTTCCTCGAGGAGCTTGGCGTGCCGGCGTACAAGATCGCCTCCTTCGAGTTGGTCGACATCGGGCTCATCGAGCGCTGTGCGCGGACCGGCAAGCCGATCATCATCTCGACCGGCATGGCCACGCTGCCCGAGATCGAGGAGGGCGTCGCCGCGGCGAGGGAGGCCGGGGCGACCGAGATCGCTGTATTGAAATGCACGAGCGCCTATCCCGCACCGCTCGATGAGATGGACCTGCGGACCATCCCGGACTTGGGCCGTCGGCTGGGCCTTCCGGTCGGCCTGTCCGATCACACGATGGGCGACTTGGCGCCCATCGTCGCTGTGGCTCTGGGAGCGGTCATCGTGGAGAAGCACCTGACCCTGTCACGGGCGGATGCCAGTCCCGATTCCGGTTTCTCCACCGAGGCAGCCGAATTCGCCGCCATGGTCCAGGCCATCCGCTCGGCGGAGCAGGCGCTGGGCCGGGTGCGCTACGAGCCGAGCGCCTCTGAGGTGGACAGCCGCATCCTGCGGCGGTCGCTCTTCGTCGTGGCCGATGTCGCAGCCGGCGAGGCGTTCGGTCCGGCCAACGTCCGCTCTATCAGGCCAGGCCATGGCCTCCACACACGTCACCTGCCGGAAGTCATCGGGCGGCATGCGTCGGTCTCGATCGAGGCCGGGACACCACTACGGTGGGAGCTCATCGCCGACGACCAAACCTGAGCCGGTCATCAACAGGTCCGCGATGCGTCGTGCCGATGCGCCATCGGTGGGCCCGGTGATCGTCTCGATGGCAGCCCTGCGCTCATCCATGAAGCGCTTGCGAGCCTCCGGGCCAGCGAGCTCCCGGGCCAGCTTGACCAAGGTGTCTGGCGAGTCGAATGTGGGCAGTTCCGCCGATCGCATATCCGTGTCTGCTACCGATGGCACGCCGATGGCGGCGGCCGCCACGGGCGTGCCAGCTGCCAGCGATTCGACGGCCACCGTGGTCCGCAGGACCATCGTCAGTGTCGCCCAGCGCAGGAGTGGCGGGAGAGGCTCGCGTTGGGCCACCCGCACGCGCGCCGCGACGCTTGGCGCGAGCCGCCGCGTGGCTTCCGCTACGAAGCGCCAGTCGCCGCTGCCGGGATGCGTCTTGATGACGAGCCGAGCCGACGGCAGCCGTTCGACGGCAGCCAGCGCCAGGGTCAGCAAGCGTTCGTTGGATGACAGGCTCGTGGGACTCAAGGCCAAGAGCAGCCGGGGCGACGCTTGTCCGTTGGGCCATGGCCACGCCGTTGCCGCATCGTCCAAGTCGGTGGTCAGGCCATCGAGCCTGGGGTTGCCGGCCACGACGACGCGCTCGGCAGGCGTCCCGTGGTCGACGAACCAATCGCGTGAGGCATCGCTCCAGGCGACCACACGATCGGCGACGACGGGCACATAACCGATGGGTGCCTGGGGTAGACCGTGTTGAAGGACGAACGTGGGTACTGATGCCGACCGGGCCGCCCTCGCCGCGAGCCAGCCCACTCGGTGCTGGTCGGTGGCCACTACGACCGCCCGGGGAGCGACGCGGCGCAGCGCAAGGGCAAGTGCCGACAGTTCCGACCACAGCCATGGTCCACCCCGCAGCACGAGGGGCGCCAGCGCCTGGTGGACCTCGGCCCTGACGTCCATACCCGCCAGCTCGATGGGCGGCATGTCCGAGAAGCGATCTCGCCAGGCGCGACCCAGTCGCCTGGCTGCCTGTGTGCGGATCGCTCGATCCCTCCGCCACGGCAGCAGCAGCGCGGACGGCTCATAGCCGGCCTGACGCCATGCCCGTGCGGCGCGACGATCGGCCACCAGCGG
>JACCYW010000167.1 GCA_013696275.1 Chloroflexota bacterium
GCGCCTCATCATCACCGGCGGCGGAGCGACGGTCAGCCTGGGTGTCGCCGGGCTGCCCCTGGCGGTCGTCGGAGCGACGCTGCTGGTGGGCCAGTCGCTGGCCGTCGTCTGGCCACGCTCCCGGGCACGAGATGGGCCCGTCGCCGGGCCTGCGGCTTGAGCCTCACCGCCGCCGTCTCCTGACGCCGCTGCGACGGCGGGCCCTGCGCGATGGCCTGGCACTGGCCGGGCTCATCGCCGTGGCCGCTATCTGATACCTGACCGTGTCCCGCCCTTGGCGCGACCGCCACAGAACGCGACCAGCGCACCGACCGGTCAGCTGATCGCCCTGCCGCTGTGGACCCGGGTGGCACTTGCGGCAGCACTCGTGCTGTGGGGCGGTCGAACGGACCACGTGGTCCTGGCGCTCCCCCACGGCACCATCGGGCTGGCCGTGCTGGTAGCGCTCGTGCCCATGCTCGTGCCATGCTGGCTAGCGATGGCGTGGGTCATGGTCGACCCTGGTGGGCCGTCCGGGACGGGCCGTGAGCGCCGATCACGGCCGCTATCCTGCGGCGCATGCCCCCGGCTACATGCCCTAGCCTGACCATCGTGCTGCCCGCCTACCAGGAGGCTGCGCGCATCGGGCCGGCGCTGGACGAACTGTTCGGCTATCTGCGTCGCTCCGGACCGGCCAGGGAAGGCGGACGCTCGGCTGAGGAGCTCGGTCAGTGGGATGTGCTGGTGGTCGATGATGGCAGCACGGACGAGACCACCGACATCGTCGCCTCACGGCCGGAGGCCAGCAGCGCCGATCCTTCCCTGCGCCTGCTGAGGCGGCCTCACCAGGGCAAGGGAGCGGCCGTTCGGGCCGGCATGCTGGCGGCGCGGGGAGAGCTGATCGTCTTCGCTGATGCCGATCTGGCCACGCCGCCCGACCAATTGCCGCTCCTGACCAGGGCGTTGTACGACCACGACGTGGCGCTGGGTAGCCGTGTGCAACCCAACGGCACCGACCGGCGGGCCAGCCAGCCGGTCCACCGCCGCATCCTTGGCCGCTTCTTCCACATCCTCGCCGGGCTGTGGATCACCGGCAACGTGCCCGATACGCAGTGCGGCTTCAAGGGCTTTCGCCGCGCAGCAGCGCGCGACCTCTTCGCCCGCCAGCGCATCGGCAGCATCGTCTTCGACGCTGAGATCATCCACCTGGCTCGTCGGCGCGGTTACCGGTTGGCGGTGATCCCGGTGCAGTGGTCGGACAAGCGCGGCTCACGCATGCGCGTCTCGGCCGGACTTGCCTTGCGGGTGGCGTTCGACCTCCTGCGGATCCCGCTCATCCATCGCAGCGTGGGCGTGGCGGTCGCCGCCCGTACGGCGTAAGGGTGGGCACGATGGGTGGTGCTATCCTCGGCTGGATGATGCCGTTCGAACGGCCGTACGCCAGTTGACGAACACGCCACCGGGCCGGCAAGAGCCGTGACCCAGCCACTGACCGCAGCCCCGCTCGAGACACCCGTCGCGCCCGGCCTGGTAGCGCGCCCTGTGCCGTTCTCGGCTATCCCGCGCGATGCTTGGGACAGCCTCCTGGCGGCCACCCCGTCGGCCACCCCGTTCAGCCGCTGGACGGTCCACCGTGCCTGGTGGGATGCCTATGGCGCGACCGCCCACGAGCAGTACCTGATCTGTACCCGGGCGGGCTCGGACCCGCCTGTTGCGGAGACCGGTCCCGCCGACACAAGCGACATGAGCGACACAAGCGCCACAAGCGCCACAAGCGACGTCCGGGCCATCCTGCCGCTGATGCACCGCCACGCGGTGGAACCGGACGACGCCATCTCCGCCACCGTCCTGCGCCGGACCGGGCCGTCGGGCCGGTTGGTACCCCCGGACGCCAAGGTCATCTATATGGCGGCCAGCTATCACATCGACTACGCCACGATGCTGTGCCAGCCGGCTGATCTGGCCGGCGCCGCGGCAGCGGTCGTGGAGAGCTTCGCGTCGGGCGCCACCTCGTCCGACCCGGACCACGGTGACCAGCCCTGGGATGCCATCGACCTGCGGCGCCTGCGCCACGACGATCCGGCCCGGCCCGCCCTGGAGGAGGCCTTCCGCGCCCAGCTCGGCCGTCATGGCTGGGACCTGTGCCAGGAGGTGGAGGACGTGTGCCCCGTCGCTTCACTGCAAGGCGCTGATTGGGAAGGCTATCTGGCCAGCCTGGACAAGAAGGCGCGGCACGAGATCAGGCGCAAGATGCGCCGCGCCGAGGCAGCCGGGGAGGTCACCTTCAGCCAGTCCCAACCGACCCCTGAAGCCGTCGCCGCATTCATCGAGCTTCACCAGGCGCGCTGGGGACGGGACGGTCTCTTCCCCGATACGGCTGGCGGGCACCGAAGCAGGCGCTTCCTGGGGCGCCTGGCCGAGCTGGAGGCAGACGAGGGTGATGGCCGGCAGTTGCAGTTGGGGCAGGTGACGGTTGGTGAGCGGGTCATCTTCGCGACCGTCGGCTTCGATGACGGCACCACCTGCTACTTCTACAACGCGGGCATGGACCCCGACGCCCGCGCCTTGTCCCCGGGGGTGACCGGTACGGCGGCCTACCTGAGGGACCGCCTGCAGGCCGGTCGGCAGTGCTTCGACTTCCTGCGCGGCGACGAACCCTACAAGTACGAGTGGGGCGCGGTCGATCAGCCCATCCACCGGCTGCTCATCACCCGGACCGTGGACGCGTGACCGCACCCACCCTGGCCGAACCATGTGTCGAGACGACCATCCGGCCGCCCATCCCGGTCGACTTCGGCGGCCGCATCCCGGTCGTGCAACTCCTTTCCACCGGCAGCACCGGGGGGGCCCAGGAGCATGTCTACTCGCTCGCGGCAGGCATGGACCGCAGTCGCTATGAACCGTCCGTGGTGAGCTTCACCGACGGCGCCGCCGTGAAACGCATCCGGGCCATCGGCGTGCCGGTCACGGTCATCAGTGAGGCTGATGACGGGGCGGC
>JACCYW010000175.1 GCA_013696275.1 Chloroflexota bacterium
TCGCTGGTGACCTACGTGATGCCCATCGTGGGCATCAGCCTGGGTGTGCTGATCCTGCATGAGCGTCTCGATGCGGCCGAGGTCATCGGCGCGGCTCTGGTCATCGGGGGCCTGGTGCTGGCCAACAGCTCGTTCGGACAGAGGCGACTCTTCGGAAGAGAGGCGCAGCAGACCAGTTGAAGCCGGTCCGTCAACGGTCGATCGCTCGGCTTGCTCCGTGTCGACTCAGATGGGCGCCCGGGCGCCACGATCCCACCATGTCCTGGCCGCATGCGACTCCAGGCGCAGCGCTGATACGGATCAAGGTGCCAGCCCGGACTCTACGGCTCTCACATGCCCATCTGCCAAGGGGTGAGCGCCACGCGCCCGATGAGCGCGTACGGCAGGCGAGCTTCTCGACTTCGGTGGCCGCGCGGCGGACGACCGGACCGTCGGCGGCCCCTTCACGCGGCGCTCATCGGTCTGGCTGCTCTCTGAGCGGACGAAACTGCCATCGGGAGCCGGAGCCGCGGGTGATCACCGGTCCGTTGGGCCGCTGGCCGGACGCATCGACCGAGAAGGCCGGACCGCACGCGACCTCTGACCCACGACATGCGACCTGGCGCGTGGATAGCGCCACGGTCAGAGCTGATGAGACCGAGTATCATCTGAGCCGATGGCCGAGACCCAGCCCTTCCTCGCGACCCTGGAGCGCAGCTCGCGTCGCCTGACCCGACCACGTCGCATGGTGGCCGGTCTGGTGGCCGGCCAAGCCGGGCACTTCACGGCGGCCGATCTGCTGGCGCACCCGCACGCAAGAGGCGGTGGCATCGGTCGGGCGACCGTCTTCCGCGCGCTCGATCTGTTCGTGGAGCTCGGCCTGCTCGAGCGGCTCGACCTGCCCACGGGCGAGCATGCTTACGTCGCCTGCCGGCCGGATCACCACCATCATCTGGTCTGCTCGCGCTGCGGGCGCTCGACCGATGTACAGGACGAGGGACTGCGCGATGTCGTCGAGGGCATCGCCCGACGGACCGGCTATCTGATCGCTGATCATCGATTGGAGCTCTACGGTACGTGTCCAGCGTGCCGCTCCGGATCGCCCGCGGATCCAGCCTGATGCTGCCGCTCATAGCCGTCCTGCCATTCCTCTCGACGCTCCTGGGTGGCTTGGCCGCCCTACGTCTCCGCCATCGGCTGCACCCGGCCATGGCGCTGGCGGCCGGCATCCTGGTGGCGACGGCGCTGGTCGACCTGCTGCCGGAGGCCATCGAGCTCATCGCTTCGGAAGGGGCGACGATGACGGCCGGCGCGGCCGCGGTCGTCGGATTCCTGCTCTTCTCGGCCATCGAGGCGGTCGTCCATCGAGAGAGTTACGAACATAGCCATCCGGCCGGTATCGAGCCGCACGAGCCGCACGACCACCGTGGCGCGCAGGGCGGCGAAGGCACCGCCATGGGCCTCCTGGGGCCGGCCGGCCTGATCATCCACAGCCTGCTCGACGGACTCGCCATCGGCTTGGGCTTCGAGGCGGGCGCTGAGATCGGGGTCATCGTCACCCTCGCCGTGCTGGTCCATGACTTCGCCGATGGACTCAACATCGTGACCCTGGTGCTGGCCGATGGTCGTGGGCGCAAGGCCGCCGTGGTGGTGCTGGTGCTCGATGCGGTCGCGACCATCATCGGCATAGCCGCCAGTGGCTTCGTAGCGCTGAGGCCGGAGCAACTGGGCCTGCTCCTAGCTGTCTTCGCGGGCGCTTTCCTGGCCATCGGCGCAGGCCACCTGCTGCCCGAAGCAGAGCACCGGCGGCCGGGCCACGAGCCGCCGCTGGTGGCGCTGGCCGGCGCGGGGGCGCTGCTGGTGATCGCCGTCAGGCTTGCCATCGGCTGACCGGTCGCTCACGCCGACGTGGCATGATCGGACGATGACCGCGGCCCGGGACGCAGCCGAGATAGTCATCGACGCGCAGGATCTGCGCAAACGCTACATAGACATCCAGGCCGTGGATGGCGTCTCGTTCCAGGTCCAGCGCGGGGAGATCCTGGGCATGCTCGGGCCCAACGGCGCTGGCAAGACGACGACCGTGGAGATCCTGGAGGGCCTGCGCAAGCCTGACAGTGGGCAGGCCATCGTGCTGGGCATAGATGCCGCCCGCCAGCCCGAACGCCTCAAGCAGCGCATCGGAGTGCAGCTCCAGTCGGCCGCCCTCTATCCCAACCTGACCGTGCGCGAGTTGATCGATCTCTTCGGCGCCTTCTACAGCCGTCGACGCCCCACCGCGGAGTTGATCGAGGCGCTCGATCTCGGCGAGCGACGCGACGCCCAGACCAAGGTGCTCTCCGGCGGGCAGCGACAGCGGCTCTCTGTAGCGCTGGCCCTGGTCAACGAGCCTGAGCTGATCTTCCTGGACGAGCCTACGACCGGTATGGATCCCCAGGCGCGTCGCTCGCTCTGGGATCTGGTCACAAGCCTTCGGGAGCGAGGCACCACGGTGCTGCTGACCACCCATTACATGGAGGAAGCCGAGCACCTCTGTGACCGCGTCGCGATCATGGACCACGGCCGGATCCTGGAGCTGGGGTCGGTCAAGGAGCTCGTGGAGCGGCGCTTCCAGGAATTGTCGGTGCGGTTCGACGCTGTGCCTGGCCTCGATGACCAGCATCTGAGTGCGCTGCCGGGTGTGTCGCGCGTGACGCACGAGGATGGCGAGGTGGCGCTGTATACACAGGCGGTGGCCGAGACGATCGGTGGCCTGCTCGCAGCCACCCGAGACCTGGGACAGGAACCGGGCAATCTGGCCGTCCGGCGAGCAACGCTGGAAGATGTCTTCCTGGAACTGACCGGTCGGGCACTCCGTGATTAGGCTGCGCTGAGGGACTGATGGGCGCACTCATCGCACTGACGGTCGCCAACATCCGCTCGTTCATCCGGGACCGAGCGGCCATCTTCTGGACGCTCGCCTTTCCCATCCTGTTCGTCGTCCTCTTCGGCTCCATCTTCTCGGGCAACGGTCCTGACTCGTTCCAGGTCGGCTGGGTCGATCGGGACGGTACGCCGGCTGCCGGCGGACTCCGCCAGGCGTTCGCTGGGGTAGGCCTCTTCGAGCTCACCGACGGGGAGCAGGAAGCGACCCTCCAGCAGATGCGGGACGGCGATCTCGATGCCGTCATCGTGGTGCCGGCCGGTCTCGGTGAGGCCATCGCCAGCGGTGTCGCGAGTGGTGAGCCCAT
>JACCYW010000198.1 GCA_013696275.1 Chloroflexota bacterium
TGCATAGAGCGCTCCTGCGTCCACGAGGAGGGCCACTTATCGGTCGCCCATCGCCTTCCGGTAGAGCTCGTCGGACGTCCAGTGGCTGGACCGACCACCTCCCTGGCCCAGACCGAGGCTTCGGAAACGGCGTGGCTCACGCTCGACCCGCTGATCAGCCGGCGGACGCCCTCGCGGATGAGCTCCGCCTGGGGGCGGCCAGACGTGGCCGCGATGCGACGAAGGCCCTCCGCCACAATCGTCGGTCAGGTAAACCGAAGTCTTTCGCATCATCAACTTAGGTGGCCATCCGTCGAGGCATTCGACTTCCTAGCTGCGACTATGGCGCTATCGCCATGTGTCGCAATTACCCAATGCTAGCATTCGGTGGCGCTTATCGTCGACATCGCGCAACAAGCTGCCGGCTCCGAGCGGTGCTCCGGCTCCGAGCGGTGCTGGCGGGTGCTCGGCTGACACAAGACGCGAGCCGGGCCGGTGCCCGGGCCTTCTGCTTGCCGTTCACGATCGGAACAGGCAACCTTCGATAGGCTTCGCCCGTATGGCTCACCGTCACGGCGCCGTCGGTACGGCTCCACAGGCCGATCCACTTCGACGGCTGGTCGCAGCGCTGGCCATCAGCGTGGTCATCCTGGCCGTGGAGCTGGTCGGCGGCCTCCTCACCAATAGCCTGGCACTGCTGGCAGATGCCGGACACGTCTTCGGGGATGTCGCAGGCATCGGCCTCGCCGCGCTGGCCACCTGGGCGGCTCGAAGGGCGCCCAACACGAAGCGCACGTACGGGCTACTGCGGGCTGAGATCCTGGCCGCGGCGCTGAACGCGGTCATCCTGTTCGGACTGGCCGGCCTGATCCTCTTGGAAGCCGTCAGGCGTCTGGCGGATCCGCCACCGCTGGCTGACGGCTTGATGCTGGTGGTCGCCCTGGTCGGGCTCATCGGCAACTTGCTCTCGCTGGCGCTGCTGCACCCTCACCGCCGCGATAGCCTCAACGTACGTGGCGCCTACCTCGAGGTGTTGGGCGACCTGGCCGGATCGGTCGCGGTCATCGTGGCCGCGGGCTTCATCATCGTCGCCAGAGTCGCCGCAGCCGACGCGATAGCATCGATCATCATCGCCGTGCTCATCCTGCCCAGGGCATGGAGTGTGCTGCGCGAAGCGGTCGACATCCTCCTCGAGGCGACGCCTCGCCGGGTCGACCTGGATGAGGTGCAAGGCCACATCCGCGGTATCCCGGGCATCGCCGACGTACACGACCTGCACGCGTGGACCGTCACCAGTGGGCTCGACGTGCTCTCTGCGCACGTCGTCCTGGAGCCAGGTGCAGACAGCAGCACCATCCTTGACGAGCTGTGCCGCTGCCTGTCTGACGACTTCGACATCGAGCACAGCACCTTCCAACTGGAGTCGCCCGACCGCCGCCGCCTGGAGGGTGTCTCGGTCTGATGGTCGACCCGACGACACAGCCACTTCCGCAGCTGCCAGGAGGCGAGACACCCACTCGCTACCGCTCCACGGACGAGGACAGCGCCCGGTGGCTGGGCTTCCCGTTCCGGGATGGCGACATCGTGATCAGCACGCGCTCCAAGAGCGGTACGACGTGGCTGCAGATGATCTGCGCGCTGCTCATCTTCCAGGACTCGAACCTGCCGGCGCCGTTGGCGGAGCTCTCACCGTGGCTGGACTGGCTGGTCAGACCAAGGGACGAGGTGTTCGCCGCACTCGCCGCTCAGCGGCACCGGCGGTTCATCAAGACGCACACGCCGCTCGATGGGATCCCGCTCGACCAGCGCGCGACGCACATCGTGGTCGGTCGGCACCCCCTGGATATGGCGGTGTCGCTGTACCACCAGGGCAGCAATCTGGACCGCAAGCGCATGCGCCAGCTGACTGGCCAGCGCGAGCCAGAGCAGGTGCCGTCGGCGCGTCCGTCGCTCCACGAATGGTTGCTCGATTGGATCGAGCGGGACGTCCTGGCGCAGGACGAGCTGGACTCCTTGCCCGGCGTGCTGTGGCACTTGTCAGACGCCTGGTCCCGTCGCCGCGCCCACCACGTCATCCTGGTGCACTATCAGGATCTCTCGGC
>JACCYW010000202.1 GCA_013696275.1 Chloroflexota bacterium
TTGACGAGGAAGTCCGCGAAATCAAGGCCGGCAGCCGAGCCGATGAGGATGTTCGGGGGGTCGCCGATGAGCGTCGCGGTGCCACCGATGTTCGAGGCGAGGATCTGACTGATCAGGTACGGGAACGGCGACACCCGGAGCGTTCGCGCCATCGAGAGCGTGACGGGCGTCAGCAGGACGACCGTCGTGACGTTGTCGAGCAGCGCGGACAGGCCTGCGGTGACCAGCGACAGGATGATCAACAGCCGGAAGGGCTCGCCTTTCGAAAGGTGGATGGCGTGTCCCGCGACGTACTCGAAGAAGCCGGTCTGGCTGAGCCCACCAGCCAGCACCATCATCCCGGCCAACAGGAAGATGACGTTGAAGTCGATGGCCGCGAACGCTTCCTCCTGATCGATGACGCCGAGGGCGACGACGAGGAGGCCGCCCAGTAGCGCGATGAGCGTCCGATCGAAGCGCTCGGAGGCGATCAGACCATAGGCGATGAGGAAGATCCCGCCGGCCAGGACGACGTCCATGGTCAGACCGCCACCGACGCCCGCGGGCGCGGAGCCAGGTGGTCGGGAAGGTCATCGGCGACCGGGCAAAGCGGCGGATCGAGGGAGGGGTTCCGGCTCGGCCTCATCCACCCGGGCCGTCGCTGGCCGCCACCACCAGCGACGTGCGCCCGAGGCTCACGTTCTTCGTCTCACGTGCATCCACGACGGCCACAGCGTACATGGGCTTCCGCAGGTCTAGCGTGTCCGAGTCGCGATCCGCAGGATCAAATAGCCGCCCACTCCCGCGACGACCGAGGCGATGAGGATCCCGATCTTCGCCAGCGCCAGGACGGAACCGTCGCCAAAGGCCAGATCGCTGATGAACAGGCTCATCGTGAACCCGATCCCGCCCAGCCAGGCCGCGCCGTAGATGTGTCTCATGGTCACGCCTGATGGCAGCGAGGCGAGACCTGCTCGCACGACCAGCAGGGTCGCGGTCGTGATGCCGACTTGCTTGCCGACGATGAGCCCGAGGGCGACGCCCAGCACGACGGGGTCGGTGAGCAGGCCGCCGACATCGCCGCCGAGCGGGACTCCCGCGTTCGCCAGGGCGAAGATGGGGACGATGACGAAGGCGACCCATGGTTGGAGCGCATGCTCGAAACGCAGCATGGGCGCTTGGGCTCGCTCGGTGATCGTCTCGAGCTCCCACAGGGCGTCGTGGTGCTCTTCGATCGTCGTTGGCTCGTCACTGTCCTCGCGGCGGATGAGGTGATCGACGATCCTTCGGGCACGGGCCGCGAAGTCGGCACTGTCGAGGCGGATCCGAGCCGGGATGGTCAAGGCCAGGAGCACACCGGCGACCGTAGCGTGCACGCCGGACTGCAGGATCGCAAACCAGAGCGCCAGTCCAAGGGCTCCATACACGACCGGCCGTCGCACCCCCAGGACGTTCGCTGCGACAAGCACCGCGAGGCAACCTCCCGCCGCCGCGAGCGCCGCCCAGGAGATGTCGGACGTGTAGAAGAGCCCGATGATCGACACTGCCAGGAGGTCGTCGACGATCGCCAAGGCGGCCATGAAGACGCGAAGTCCGATCGGTATCCGGTCGCCCACCAAGGCGAGGACGCCGAGGGCGAAGGCGATGTCGGTCGCTATCGGGACGGCCCAGCCGCGGGCGCCCTCCCCGGGGCCGACGATGAGCACGAAGACCAGCGCGGGCACGAGCGCCCCGCCGAGCGCAGCCGCGATCGGGAGTGCCGCGCGACGGACCGACGCCAGTTCACCGACGAGGACCTCGCGCTTGATCTCGAGACCGACGACCAAGAAGAAGATCGCCATCAACCCGTCGTTGATCCAATGCAGGAGGCTCTTCGACAGGACCATGTCGTCCAGGCCGACCGTCAGGCGGGTCTCCCAGAGTGAGACGTAGGAGGAGGCGATCGGAGAATTCGCCCAGAGCAGCGCGATGACCGCGGCGACCATCAGCAGGATCCCGCTCGCGGCGCTGCTGCTAGTGAACTCGCGGAATGGGGCGAGGAGTCGGTCGATGGGCGGGACGGCCTCAGTCACCCGAGGATGATGACGCGTCAGTCAGACCTGGGCTACGAGACCCGGCGAGGGCACCTTGCGGGCGACATGGGCGATGATGTCGGGTCGGGGCGATCTCGGCGGTCTCGGCTAACTACCAGGCCGCAGCTCATCGGTCGGGTGCGGTTGGTCGGCGGCTCCTTCGATGGGATCGTGCTTCATCGGATCCCGCGGTGGCCCCACATGGGTAGTACGCCACGCCACCCGACACGATACCGAACCTTCAGCTCGATACGCGCACGGCGGTGGGATCTTCCGCGCAGCGACATGAGTGCTCACCGCGCTCGGGATCTTCATCCTCATGTCGTCAAACGGAGCGCGCCACGCACGAGGCGGAACGCGGACCGGATCGGCGGGATGGGAACTGTTCCATGGGGTGCCGAAGCGGCGACCATCCAGGAAGGCACCCTCGATAGGTTCGACGTCTGCCATGACCGTCGAGACCGCGCCGCCGACGACTTGGGACGCGCTCTGTTCTGCTGTTGGCTGGCGAGGAAGGATTCGAACCTTCGATCTCCTGATCCAGAGTCAGGCGCCTTACCGCTTGGCCACTCGCCACCGAGGTGCCCCGAGTCTAGCGCACGGTCTCCGGGCGACCCCGAGTCGCTGGCCAGGTCGCGAGTCGGCTCAGCGTTCGGCCTCGCTCGGTCGAGGGATATCGGCCGGAAGGCGCTTTCGTGGTGGATTCTCGCGTTCTATAGCCGATGGCTGAGCGCGGACCGGTCATCCCGGTAGCCTTCGTGCGCGCTGGTCGTCGATGGACCGCGAGAACCCGACGCGAGGGATCCTTCCCGTGGATCGGTCGTCATACATCGAGAGCGGTCGAGCGGGCGAGCGTTCATCGGCAGGGGATCGCGGTCCACCCGTCCCGAGACGGCGCATCGCCCACGCACCCACGGGCCCGAGGCCCTCTATCCACCGAGGACGGCCTCTGCCTCCATCTCGACCTTCCAGCGCGGATCCAGGAGGGCGGCCACGACGACCATGGTCGAGGCCGGCCGGACGTCCCGGAACATCGCACCGTGGGCACGGCCGACGGCCTCCCAGT
>JACCYW010000217.1 GCA_013696275.1 Chloroflexota bacterium
TCCGCGCTTTCGACTCGCTGGCTGACCCGACCCGTGCCCGAGCCTGGCTCTATCAGATCGCGGGACGCACTGCGCTCGATGAACTCCGCCGTCGCCGGGTCATCCGTTTCGTGCCCTGGAACGGCGAATCGCGCGCGACTGTCGAGTCAGCCGAAGACGAGGCGCTCCAGGGACGGTTCACGTCGGAGCTGGAACGGGCCCTGGCGACGGTACCGGAAAGACAACGCATGGCGGTCCTGTTGTCCGAAGTAGACGGATTGTCGGGGAAGGAGCTGGCCGAAGCGCTGGGCATCACACACATCGCGGCGCGAGCGCTGCTGGCACGTGGTCGTGAGTCACTGCGCCAGGGGCTGGTCGTGGAACGGGCCAGGGCTGCGGTCGAAGATAGCCGGCGCTCGGCGCGCGAGGGGGCCTGGTCCGTGGTCCCGCCGCGCCGGCATCGGAACGACAAAGGGCGTCGCCGGTGAAGGGCGTGGACCAGCATGCCCTCTGGCGGGCGCTCATCAGTGACCGGATGGATGCCCCGCTGAAGCCTGACCAGGACGAGGCACTCAGCGGTCATCTGTCTATCTGCCCACGTTGCCGGATGGTCGAGCGCGGATACCTCCGTGCCCGTCAGCTGCTGCGAGCCCTTCGGCCGGTCCCGGTGCCCCGCGACCTGTGGCCTCGGACCGCGGCCGCGCTCGACATCGAGGTGGCGCGACAGCCGCGACAGAGCCGCCGGCATCGCGATGATATGCCGCCCCACCCGGCTCGCTCGCCCGCTCTCATGCTCGTCGCCATGGCCTGCCTGGTGGTCGCAATCATCGCCATGAACTCGGGTCTGGGCCTGCCCGCTCCGGTCACGATGCCGCGGCCGCAGGATCCCGAGGTGGCGCTTCCGACGCCCTTCCAGGTGCCGACGCAGGAGCTGGCGGTGGTCGACTTCACCGCCGATGGCTTGACCATCTACGAAGCGACGGTCGATCAGGCGTGCCCGCAGATGGCTCTCGACTGCACCGCGATAAGGCCGCGCACCCGCCATCTGCTGACCTTCCATGGCGATCGGTCCGCCGCCAGCCTGGACATGGATCAGCCGAACGGACGGCTTGCTGTCCTGACGACCGATGGCCAGGGACGGGAGACCGTCTCGGTCGTGCTATTGCCGCCCTACGAAAGGCAGCCCGACACAGGGTCTGGCCCCGTTCCGGGCGGGCCGACCGGCACGCTCGTCGCGACCCCGCACGATCCGACCCGGCCGAGCACCACGACGCCCGAGGTCTCTCCGTCGGTCCGACCGCCTGGCGATACGCCCGCTGCGACGCCCGAGCGGACCGACGAGCCGGGCAGGACTGGGGCTGCCACTGACGCCCCGGCCAGTGATGATCCCGGCGAAGCGACCGAAAGCGCGAGCGGGCCGGATCCGACGGCCGCCGGCGCATCCCCCGGTGAGACCCCCAGCGAGACCGGCGCGAGTCCCCTTCCGACCACCGCGGATGCCGTGGTCAGCGCGGTCCTGGAGGATGTCCACGTGGTAGGAGCGCCGCCTGCCTGGTCGAGCGACGGATCCGTGCTGGCGTTCAGCGCGATGCCGGCCGATGGCAGCCGCGGGCCGGACGTTTATACGTGGCGCGTCGGTGATGGGGCGGCTGAGCGCCTGACACGCGACCATGGCTCCTATTTCGCCTCCTGGTCGGCGTCACGCGTCGTGGTCGGCCGCGTCGCCTCGGGCGCGGATCGATCCACGCTCGTCCCTGGCAGCGTCGTCATCGATCCCGACACCAGGGAGCAACGGGCGGTCAAGTCGGCCGCCCAGTGGTTGCCCATCGTCGACCCGACAGGTCGCTTCGCCATCTCCTGGTTCGGCACGCTGGAGCGCAGCGAGCGCCTGGTCAGCGCGGTGGAAGGCGAGCTCTACCTGGTCGATTGGCGCGCCATCGACCCGTTCCGCGCCGATCCGACACCGGACGGTCAGCCTGGCTCAGCGCCGGAGCCTGCTGCGAGCGGCGCCGAACAGGACGCAAGTCCGACGCTCGAGACCACGGCTCCTCGGTCCGAAGAGCCTGCCGCAGCCTCCGAGGAGGCTGCCTCGGGATCCGATGAGGTCGCCCCGCCAGCCCAAGACGGGGATCCGAAACCGGCGGCCAGTCCACCAGTCCAGGTCCCGGGCGCGGGACAGGCGCTCGAACCAGCCCGTGATGCGCGGCTCGAGCCGGTGCGGGAGTGGCAGGTGCGGTGGTCAGATGACGGCACCGCGTTCGGCTTCTGGGTGAGTGAGGAGATCGGTGACAGCTGGGGCCGTCTGACCGTCCTGCGGGTGGCCAGCGAGACAGGTCAGCTCGATCAGGCTGATGCCCTCCTTTCGCCGACCCTCGCCCAGCGGGCGTTCTCGCTTGGTCTGGATCGTGTCGCTTGGGTGGGCCTCTCCGAGGAGGGCACGGACGGCGAGCTGCGGCTTCGTACCTGGGGCGGTGGCGGCAGCGGTGGACTGCGCATCCGCCAGATGGACCTGCGGAACGGACTGCCGGCTTTCTAGGCGAGTTATGCTCGCCCGAGACCCCCAGGCACCGGGCGACTGGACTCGGCGAGGAGGATGAGCGGTGGACTCGGTCGCACGACGGATCATGACCGCGGAAGAGATACGTCGTGCCATCGTGCGTGTCAGTCATGAGTTAGTGGAAAAGCACGGCGGCACGGGCCAGCTAGCCCTGGTCGGCATCCAGCGCCGTGGAGTCCCCCTGGCCGAGCGCATCCGGGCCGCCATCGCCGCCAACGAAGCCGTCGATCTGCCGGTCGGCCGCCTGGACATCACCTTTCATCGCGACGATGCCTCGCTGGTCCCTCGACAGCCCATCGTGCGGGGGACCGAGCTACCGTTCGACCTTGGAGCTGTGACCGTGGTCGTGGTCGACGATGTGCTGTACACCGGCCGGACGGTACGGGCCGCCATGGACGCGCTCAATGATCACGGTCGACCAGCCGCGGTCCGCCTCGCCGTGCTCATCGACCGCGGTCATCGGGAACTACCCATCAGGGCGGATCATGTGGGCAAGAACGTGCCGACCTCACGCGAGGAGGTCATCCGGGTGCACCTCCACGAGGTCGATGGCGGCGATGACGAGGTGGTCATCGAGCGCCGCCCCGGTGGACAGCGGGGTGCCTCGGAGGACGGGGGCGCGGCCTGAAGGTCGTGGCCGATACGACCAGCTCGGCTGACGGCTGGCGCCACCGGCATCTGCTCGATGTGGACACCTGGAGCGCCGACGAGCTGGAGCGATCGATGGTCCTGGCCGGATCGATGGCCGCCTCGCTTCGTGAGCGGCGCCCCAGGGAGGAGCTGGCGGGACGACGGGTGGTCACCTTCTTCGGCGAGGCATCGACGCGGACCCGGCTCTCATTCGAGCTGGCCGCCCGGTCACTGGGCGCGGATGTCTCGCACCTGGATGCCGTCTCGAGCTCGGTGGTCAAGGGCGAGTCGCTGATGGACACGGTGCGCACGGTCGGCGCGCTGGGCACCGACCTACTGGTGATGCGCCACCAGCGGGCGGGTGCTCCCTACCTCGCGGCGAGACACTTTCCCGGCCATGTCGTCAACGCGGGCGACGGCTGTCACGCTCATCCGACGCAGGCCCTGGCCGATCTCTACACGCTCCGTCAGCGGCTGCCCAGGGGCGTCCAAGGGGCGCGCGTGGCCATCGTGGGTGACATCCGGCACTCGCGCGTGGCTCGCTCCGATGTCTGGTCGCTGACCACGGCCGGAGCTGAGGTGACCCTGTGCGGACCGGCCGAGTGGCTGACCGGTGTGGCCGAGTGGCTGACCGGTGTGGCCGAGTGGACGGCCGGCGTCGGAGCAGGCCGACGCGTGAGCGTCACCACGGACCTCGTCCGAGCCATCACCGGCGCGGATGCCGTCATGGCACTGCGCGTCCAGCGCGAACGACTGGCCGGTGCCGGCCCTTCCCTGGCTGCTTACTCCGAGCGCTACCGGCTCACCCCTGACCGGCTACAGCTGGCTCATCCGGATGCCCTGGTCATGCACCCAGGGCCAGTCAACCAGGGGATGGAGATCGACCGGGCTGTCGCCTGGGGCCCTCGTTCGGTGATACTCGACCAGGTCGCCAATGGCGTGCCGGTGCGGATGGCCATCATGGCGTTGCTGGTCGGCCCGGGCAGCTGACCGGCCCTGCCGAGTGACGCTCGGCCACGATGTCCGACCCTCCCGCTAACATCGCGAGCGTGATCCAAGCCTCGCCGGCGACGTTCGAGCGCCGTCCGTACTGGCACGCCTCGATGCCGGCTGTCCCGAGCTACCGGAACAAGCCCGTACCCGAGCGCGCTGACGTGGTCGTGGTGGGTGGTGGCTACACCGGCCTCGTCGCCGCACTGAGTCTGGCGCGCAAGGGCGCGCGCGTCACCCTGGTGGAGAAGGAGACCCTCGGCTGGGGCGCCAGCACCCGCAACGGCGGCCTGTTACATCCCGGCCTCAAGTGGGGGCGGAAGAGTCTGGAGCGTCGCTACGGCCGGGAGTTGGGCGCAAGCATCTTCCAGGCCGGCGTGGACGCGTATCTCACGGCCGAGCGTTTCGTGCAGGCGGAAGGCTTCGACTGTGGCCTGCGGCGGACAGGGCTGCTGGTGCTCGCCTGGTCGGACCGGCATCTGGCCGAGATGCCGGCCGCGCTCGATGAGTATCGAGCCGCCGGCCTATCCGGCCGGGTGGTGGTCGGCGCCGACCTGGCCGATGAAGTGGGTAGCACGGCCTACCCGGGCGGGATGTTGCTCGAGGAGTCCTCGGCCATCCATCCCGGGCGCTATCTGGCCGCACTGGCCTCGAGCGCAGCCGCCGCCGGCGTTGACCTGCACACCGGTCTGACCGCCCGATCGATCGACCGCGCGGGACCGGCGCGCCGGATCGGGACCGATCGGGGCGACATCATGGCCCGCGATGTGCTCATCGCGACGAACGGCTATACCGCCGGCTTGGTGCCGTGGCTTGACCGCCGGATCATGCCCATCGGCTCGTACATCGTGGCCAGCGAGCAGATGTCCGCGCAGCTCGCCCACTCGATCAGCCCCCGCGGTCGGACCTTCTTCGACTCCAAGAACTTCCTCAACTATTGGCATGTGAGCGCAGATAGGCGGCTGATATTCGGGGGACGCGCCTCTTTCCGTCGCACTTCCATCGACCGCACGGCGGCCATCCTGAGGGCGGCATTGCGACGCATCCATCCACAGGCGGCGCACCTGCGCATCGACTACGCGTGGGGCGGCCGCATCGGCTTCACCTTCGACCGACTGCCTCATCTGGGCCAGCACGACGGGATCCATTACGCGCTGGGCTGCTCGGGCAGCGGTCTGGCGCTGCTGACCACCTTCGGAACACGCATCGCGGATCGCATCGGCCAGTCACCTGATGTCGCATCTGAACCGACGGCCTTCGAGCGCATCGACTTCCCTGGCCCACCGCTGGGAGCGTTGGGATCATGGGCCTACAGCGGCCATCCGTGGTTCCTGCCGCTAGCCGGCGAATGGTTCCGAGCGGCCGACCTGTGGTCTCGTCGCGGTATGCCGGCATGACCGTGGAAGGGAGCGAGACAGGCAACCACGGTGGTCCGCTCTACCGAGGCGAGCCACTCGACGCGGAACGAGGCCCGGGCCTTGGTTGCTTCTGGGTCCAGGTCGCGCTCTTGACCCTCCTCCTGGTGGCGACGCCCTTCTCGGTCTGGCTGGGCGCTCCGACGTGGCTCAGCGCCGCGATGCTGATGGTGACCCTCATCCTGCTGCTGTTCACTGGCCAGACCGTCATCTTCCTGCTCCGGCTCGTGGCCGCCGATCGCCGCTCCCGTCGCCGACCACTGGCACCGACCGCGCGGCGTACGGTGGGCATGCTGGAGGATGAGGCACCGGCCGCTGACGGGGCCGGGGCAGCGGATGCTGCCGCCGTCGCGGACGCGCTGCCCGACGCTCCAGGTACGGTGGATGCCCCTCGTCCGGAGGAGCCGCGAACGTGACCAGCATGCTCATCCTGGTCGTCACCGGACCGGAGGATCCGACGCGCGTGGCGCTTGGGCTGCTGGTCGCCAAGACCGCGCTGGCCGAGGGCCACCCGGTGACCGTGTTCCTGGCTGGCGACGGGACGGACTTCCTGCGGCCCGAGACACGTGAGACCGCTCACGGCGTGGGTACCGGAAGCATCGCCGAGCACTGGGCGGCACTCATCGATGGCGGCGCCCGGATCTACGCCTCGACGATGTCCAGCAAGGTTCGCGCCATCGAGCTCGATCATGGCGTGGAGTCCGCGTCGCCCGATCGACTTGTCCGCCTCATCGAGGCATGCGATCGCGTCGTGACCTATTGAGGGAACGCTGCTGGCGCATGCGACAATGAAGCTTCGGCTGCCGCGCGCTGCCGCGTCTGGCCAGCAGCTCACCCCAGGGAGATGCCAAGTCCGTGCCTGTACTGGCCACATTCTTCTCCGTTCGCCGTGGTCGGGATCCGTTCTTCAAGTTCTTCATGCGCAAGCTATTCCCGCGCCAGGTCAAGCGCTATGAGGAGGAGTTCGGGATGCGCTTCCTGGGCTGGTACAACGTGGCCTATGGCTGGGACTTCGACAACGTGATACTTCTGGAGCTCCCCGATTACGGGACCATCGACCGACTGGAGGCAGACGAGCGCTCAAGGGCCATCGGTCACCGGGCCGGCGAGTGGATGTTCGAACGACACCATGCGATGTTCCTCCGCGAGCGGATGGGACCTGACCTGGAATACCACTCCTAGGAGGACGCAGCTGAATGGATACCAGGCACCCACGTGATGATGCCGACGCGAGCGGTACGAACGGCGATGGGTCGATGGACGAAGCACGCACCGGCCTGCTCGGTGAGCTCGCGGCTGACGCTGCCCTGGAGCGCGATACGTTCCTGGCCGAGGCAGGCGAACAACTGGTGCGCTTCCTTCGTGCCAACGGTGAGCGCCTCCGCGAGCTGGGCGGGATGGTCCTCATCGACGACGATCCGGACTATCTCTCGGTCGCACCGGACGGCTCGTTCCGCTCCCGCAGCCGGTATCAGGACGAGGCGTCCGGCGAATGGATCTCCGAAACGGAGGTCATCGAGAGCCCGGCCGAATTGGTCGAGCTGTACAACCCGGCCGACCTGTTCGCGGCGTTCGCTGAAGCGGCCCGCGAGGAGGCCGGCCTGCCGGATGAGCCGACAGCGGCCGACGAGCTCATGGACAGCGCCGGCATCTCGCCCGAGGAGACGGTCGGGGTCGGTATCGGAGGCGCTGACCCCTATGCCGGCGCAGCCGACCGCTGGGTCGCGTCACAGGACGACGAGCCACCGGTCGATGCCGAAGGAGCCGCGCGGCGACTGTACGACCTGGCGCTCACCTACCAGGAGCGCAGCCAGCTCTCCGAGGCTCGGCTCATCGAGCAGTTCGAGGTGGCGGCGGCAGATCTGGCTGGGATGATCGGCGATCTGATGATCCTGGACGATGAGGATGAGCGGCTGTGGTTCAAGTCGACCGGCGGTTTCGAGGCCGAGGTCATCCCGGAACGAGACGAGGACGCCGACGGCCAGCCGGATGAAGGCGACGATCGCTGGCGGGCGCTGGCCGGGCCGGAAGAGCTGGTCATGTTCTACGACCCGACCGACCTCTTCGGGGACCTTGCGGAGGCGCTCTCGGACGCATATCCGAGCGTCGCTCCGGAGGCTGGACTGGCGGCCATGGACGACGACGAGGCAGATGCCGAGGAAGTGGACGGTGTGGCGCCATCGGACGGACCGGAGACGCCTGCCGATAGCGAGGGACGCCCCTAGGGCTGGGTCGGCCTACGGACGCCGAACTCCTCTCCATCGAGCAGGGACCGCTCGGCCACACGCTGCAGCGGTGGCGAGCCGGGCCGCTGTCGGCTGCGCTGCGTGCCGGGCAGTACATCCACCTCCGTAGCCCGGCCGCCCTGGGCGTGCCTCTCCTGCGCCCGGTCGCTGTTCACGACGTCGACCGGTCGGCCGGCGATGTGACGCTTCACCTTGGCCCGCAGCGAGGGGCGGTCGACTGGCTGGCCGGGTCGCGACCGGGCGACCGCGCGGAGCTTGATGGACCGATCGGATCGCCGCTGCGCCTGGCGCCCCGGACTCACCACCTGCTGCTGGTGACTGAAGGTATGGCGGTCGATCTGGTCAGACTGATGGCAGCCGAAGCTCTCAGGGCAGGCCGACAGGTGACTTTGCTGGGTGGCGCCTCGAGCGCCCGCGATGTGTACCCCTCCTCGCTGCTGCCCGATGAGGTCGAATACGTGGTCGCCACCGCCGACGGCTCGCTTGGCCAGGCCGGCTCGGTGGTCGATGTGGTGCCCGGCTACGAAGCCTGGGCTGACCAGGCGGTCTGTGCCGGCCCACCAGCCCTGCAGGCGGCCATGGTGCGACTCGCCGCCGGCAGGGATGGCCGTTTGGGGGTCGCCCGACTTGGCTCCCGACGTGGACGTCGTGGCGGCCGGCGTCCCCGCTCGACCGCGCCAGGCGATCGCTCCTGGCTGCAGTGCCTGGTCCAGCCCAGGGTCGGCTGCGCGCTGGGCGTCTGTCTTGGTTGTGTGATCATCGGCGCCTCCGGTCCGGTACGGCCGTGCCGCGAAGGGCCTGCGTTCCCGGCCCACCATCTGCTTTGGCCAGAGTCGCCGTGATGGAGCCGGCGTCGGTCGAGCTCGCACCCAGTCGGCCCGGCTGGCTTCAGCTGCGCAGTCCATTCATGGCCGCCGCGGGCTGCCTCGGCTATGTCGCTGAAGGCGCGGGGTCGGTCGACCTATCGCTCTTCGGAGCGGCCGTCACGCGCGGCACGAGCGTGACCGCTCGGCCAGGCGCACCTCCGCCGCGGATGGTGGAGGCAGCGGCTGGGGTCATCTGGTCACTTGGCCATCACAACCCGGGCATCGACCACGTGATCGAGCGACTGGCACCGCGCTGGGCTCGTCTGGGCGTGCCGGTGGTGCTCAACCTGTGGGCGGCGTCGGCGGCTGAGGCGAGCGCGCTGGCCGAGCGTGCTGACGGCGTGCCCGGCGTAGCGGCCCTGGAGTTGGATCTGTCGGCGCACGATGCCAGGCGAGCCAGTGCCCTCATGGCCGCCGCCCGAGACAAGACGGAGATGCCCATCCTGGCCAAGGTCAGCGTGGTCGGCTATCACCTGCCGGACGTAGCCCGTGCGTTGGAGGACGGCGGTGCAGACGCGATCACCTGCGGTTCCGGCCTACCGGCCTCCGCCGGCCAGGGGCCGATAGATGAGCCCGCGTTGGGTGATCGCGACGGCGCGATGCTGTCCGGACCAGCTATCCGACCGGTCGTGATGCGCGCCGTGGCGGAGCTCGCCGGGCGGATCACGGTGCCCATCATCGGCTGCGGCGGAGTCACCGACCTGAGCGATGCGCTGGCCTATCTCGCGGCCGGCGCTCGTGCTGTCCAGGTGGGAACGGCCATGCTGGCGGAGCCGAACCTACCGGCCCGTCTGGCTCTCGAGTATCACGCCCACCTGTCGCGCCAAGCGGTCGGCCGCTCCGCCCCGCCCGGCGTTGGGGACTTCTAGCCGCCGACCACCGCGTCGAATGCGCGGCGCAACTCATCCTGGCCGGCCAGCCCTTCGAACTTGGCGGTGACACGACCCGCCCTGTCCATCACGAAGATGAAGGGCTCGGAGCGCAATGCGAAAGCGGTCACTGAGGCGACCGTCTGAAGACCGCCCTCCGGCCCGAGCTCCGGCTGCAGTCCCGTGTCGGTCATCTTCAAGCGGTAAGGCTCGACATGGATGAACGTCATCCGCTCCTTGTACGGCGTGGCCACCGACTTGACGATCTCCAGAGTGGGTCCGCACGCCCGCGTCTGGCAGAAGGCCGGCGTGGCGAAGATGAGCGCGAAGGGACGGTCCTGGTCGAGCGCGTCGGCGACCGAGGCGGTGTAGAAGTCGGGGTCAGGGGCTGTGTCGGTGGAGATGGCGGCGATCTGTTGGGACGAAACCGCGGTCGGCGTATCGACCGCTGGCACGACCTCGCCGATGCCCGGCGTGGAACTCTCAGCAATGACCTGGAATTGGACGCGCGCCATGCGGTCCTCGCGGCCGGGGACGCGCGCCACCAGCTCGGCACCCCAGTCGCCGGAACACTCGAAAGCGGCTTCGGCCACATAGAGGCCCCCCTCCTCCGCCGCCAGGAACGTGGCCGCCGCCTCCGCAGCCGGTGTGTCCGCATCGCGTGCCAGCTGGAAGAAGCTCACATCGACACCCACCTCCGCCGCGGCCACCAGGCGGTTCTGCGGGTCGATGAGCGTGAACAGGAACCGATTCGGACCGACCGCCAGTTCCTGGGATACGAGCAGCGGCACCACATCGCCGGTGCCGGCTCCGGGCCAGCCGGGGTACGTGGTGGCTGCCGGGCTGCCACCCGGGACGCACGCGTTGGCGACCGCGGTCGGGCCGGGCGGCGGCGGCGACGCCGACGGCGAACCAGCGCAACCTGCGGCTAGTGACAGGGCCGCCAGCGCGACCGTCAGGGGACGGGACATCGAGTCCACGATAGCCGCTCCCCGGGCAAGCCGCCCCGGCGGCGGGTACGATGCCCTCGCCCCATGGACCGTTCCCAGAAGCTCTTCATCAGCACGCTCGCGGCCACCTTCATCCTGGTCGTCATCGGTGCCGTCACGCGGGGCACCGGATCCGGCTTGGGCTGCCCTGACTGGCCGTTGTGCCACGGTCGGCTGCTGCCCGCCCTGGGCGACGACTCGGCCTGGATCGAGTGGACGCACCGGACCTGGGCGGCGCTGGTCGGCCTGCTGGTCGTCGCCGTCGCGCTGGTCGCCATCCGCTCGTATCGGTCACAGCCCCCGCTGGTCATCGCTTCGGTGGGCGCCGTGCTGCTGACCGGCTTCCAGGCCTGGCTGGGCAAGATCACGGTGGAGACCGGCAATGCCGGTGCCTGGGTCACCGCCCATCTGGCCACGGCGATGGTGCTGCTGGCGCTGCTCACATTCGTCGTGGTGCGCAGTCGCTACCCGCGTGGAGCCACCGCGCGAGGAGCTGCAGTGGCTGCCGGCTCGGGCCGCCTGACGCTCGCGCTGACCTTCACAGCAGCCGTCGTCTACGCGCTCATCCTTTTCGGAGCCAACGTGACGTCCACCCCCGGGGCGGCGCTGGCCTTTTCCGATTGGCCGCTCTTCGACGGCCAGTTGGTGCCGGCCGCCGATGCCGACCCGGCCATCGCTGGGCAACAGCTTGCCCACTGGCTCCATCGGTTGGTGGCCGGTGTGGTGGCCGTGATCGTCGGCTGGGCAGCGGTCGTGGTCCGTCGCGCCGCGCGTGACAGGCGCGGTACGCCGCAGGAACGTGCGTCTCAGGCGATGCTGGGGCTGGTGGGCACTGCCGCCGCCCTGTACGCGGTCCAGGTCGTGGTCGGTGCGTTGCAGATCTTCACCTCGTTAGCGGCCTGGGCGGTAGCCCTCCACCTGGCACTGGGTGCCCTCATCTGGACCCTCCTGGCCGGTGCTGCGATGGTCGCCTTCTTCGAGGCACGCGCATCCGTCACGGCAGCCCACCCCGCTCCCCCTGCCGGCGGCCGCGAGGCAGCGCCACCGAGCCCGGTGCGCGAGCGGATCGGTGCCTACGTCGCGCTGACCAAGCCGCGCATCATCGAGCTGCTGCTGGTGACCACCCTGCCGGCGATGGTGCTCGCGGCGCGCGGCATCCCGCCTGTGGACCTGATGATCTGGACGCTGCTGGGCGGTACGTTGGCGGCCGGTTCGGCCAATGCCATCAATTGCTATCTGGATCGTGACATCGACCAGCTGATGAAGCGCACCCGCAAGCGTCCGTTGCCCGCCCACAGGATCCAGCCTGAAGATGCGCTCATCTTCGGCCTGGCGCTGGGCGTGGTCGCCTTCGCCATCCTCGCCTTTCTGGTCAACCTGGTGGCTGCCTTCTTGACCTTGTCGGCCATCGGCTTCTACGTCGTGGTCTACACCATGCTGCTCAAGCGGAACACGCCCCAGAACATCGTTCTGGGCGGCGCCGCCGGAGCACTGCCGCCGGTCATCGGCTGGGCAGCCGTCACCGGCGACATCGGACTGCCGGCGCTGGTCCTCTTCGCGGTGGTCTTCTACTGGACCCCGCCGCACTTCTGGGCGCTGTCGCTCAACCTGGCCCGTGACTACGCAGCGGCCGGGGTGCCGATGCTCCCCGTGACCCACGGCGTGCCGGAGACGACCCGCCACATAGCGCTCTACGCGGTGCTCATGGTGATGCTGTCGCTCATCTTCTTCGCGGTCGCGCGCCTGGGCCTCATCTATCTCGCCGGGGCGCTGCTCCTGGGTGGCTTCTTCCTGGTCCATGCCTTCGCCATGTGGCGCGACGGCACGGACCGGCGAGCGATGCGCCTCTATCGCTACTCCATCACGTACCTGTCGGCCCTGTTCGCAGTCATGGTCGTGGACGTCCTGGTCCTGCCGCTCGCTTGATCACCGGGCGCCTGTCGGTCGTGGCGCTGGTCGCCTTGGCGTTGATCATCGCCGGGCCGGGCTGCTCGATCAACGAGGTGCGTACCGTCGAAGGTCTGGTGGTCGACGTGACCGGCACGAGCCCGTCCGATATCCAGGCCTTCAGTCTTCGGAGGGCCGATGGCGCGGTGTTCCGATTCGAGGCTGGCGACGTGGGCTTCGGCCACGGTGGCTTCCCGGCGGCCCACCTACGCGAGCACCTCGCATTGGCCGACCCAGTGCGTGTGACCTATCGGACAGATGGCGAACGACTCATCACCGTCCGCCTGGAGGACGTGGAGACCTAGCACGCCTCCGAGCTCGTCTTGGCCGTGAGAAGGGCTGAGGGCGGGACCATCGGGGCCTTGACCGCGCACGGTCGATGCGGCTGACTCTACCCCGTGAACGTAGCTGCCCTCCTTGCCCTCGCCGCTGTCGTAGTCCTTGGCTCGCCGGTCAGTGCGGCCGAGCCCGCCCGCCCAACGGCCCTGGGGCCGACCACCGTGGTGGACGTGATGAGCATCTCTTTCGAGCCCAACGACATCACCATCGCGGCTGGCACCACTGTCTCGTGGCGTAACGACACGACGCCGGACCGCGTTCATGACGTGGTGAGCTCGGTCACCGACTACTTCCTCAGTCCCCGCTTTCGGAGCGGCGAGTCGTACCAGTACCGGTTCACGGCGGCTGGGTCGTTCGGTTATGTCTGTTCCATCCATGACGTGATGATCGGCGTGGTCCACGTGCCGCTCAGCGGCCGGTCGGAGGCAGACGACCAAGGGCCACTCATGCGCATCCGCCTGGCCACGCGGGCGCTCTCGGTCGGCTCCGACTTCCGCTACGTGGTGAGGAGACGCGATCCAGGCAGCCCCGTCTTCCAGCGCTGGCTGTTCACGCGCGCCGCGGAACTGACCTTCCGTCCGACGATGCCGGGCACCTACGACTTCACGATGCGCATCAAGAGCGTCGCGACCGGCGAGAAGACCGGTACATCCGGCGACAGCCCCGTGCTGAGCCTCGACTGGCCAGGCTGAGGAGGGCCGCCGACGGGACGACTTGAGCAAGGCCGGACCCGGTAGTGGTCCGATCGCTCGCCACCGATACGCCGCTCGGCCCATTGACCCTGCTCAGCGCGCCAGCGAGTGTCGAGCCATGGCGACGCCCACCACCAAGGCCCTCATCGCGCACCTCTTGAGGCGCACCGGTTTCGGCCCGTTCCCCGGCCAGGTGAAGGCGCTGGTACCACTGGGCATCGATGGTGCCATCGACCACTTCCTGGCAGCCCTGCCGGTGCTTGACGGAGCGCCGCCGGACCTGTCCGACGACTCCTCCTGGGC
>JACCYW010000228.1 GCA_013696275.1 Chloroflexota bacterium
GGGTGGCACCGCGGAAGGACCGACCTTTCGTCCCGACAGGATGAAGGTCGGTCACGTGATTCCCGGCCTTGGTCGAGATGACCAGGCGCTGGCGAGCGCAGCGAAAGGAGCCACCCGTGGATCGCACCAAGTTCGTGCTCGACGAGGACCGCATCCCCCGGTCCTACTACAACATCGCGGCCGACCTGCCGGTCCCGCCACCGCCGGTGCTGCATCCGGGCACCGGCCAGCCGGTCGGGCCGGATGATCTGGCACCCCTTTTCCCGATGGCCCTCATCGGGCAGGAGGTCTCGACCGACAAGGAGATCGAGATCCCGGGACCGGTGCGCGAGGCCTACGCGCTCTACCGCCCCAGCCCGCTCTACCGAGCACGACGTCTGGAAGCCGCCCTCGACACGCCGGCCCACATCTACTACAAGTACGAGGGTGTCAGCCCGGCCGGCTCGCACAAGCCGAACACCGCCATCGCCCAGGCGTTCTACAACAAGGACGCCGGGGTGAAGCGGCTGGCGACCGAGACGGGAGCTGGCCAATGGGGCTCGGCGCTGGCTTTCGCGGGCGCGCTCTTCGGCCTGGAGGTCAAGGTCTACATGGTCCGCGCCTCGTATGACCAGAAGCCGTACCGCCGCATCCTGATGGAGACCTACGGCGCGGAGGTGGTCGCTTCACCGTCGTTGACGACCGCCTACGGGCGGCGAGTCCTGGATGCTGACCCCGACTCGCCGGGCTCGCTGGGCATGGCCATTTCCGAGGCGGTCGAGGATGCCGGTGGCCGAGACGACACCAAGTACTCGCTCGGCTCGGTACTCAGCCACGTGCTGTTGCATCAGACGGTCATCGGCCAGGAGGCCATCGAGCAGATGGCGATGGCCGGCGAGGAGCCCGACATCGTCATCGGCTGCACCGGTGGCGGATCGAACTTCGCCGGTCTGGCGTTCCCGTTCGTCGGTCGGCAGCTGCGCGGCGAGGGCGGCTATCGGGTCATCGCGGTGGAGCCGGAGGCGGCGCCGTCACTCACCCGTGGGGAGTACCGCTACGACTTCGGCGACACCGGCCAGATGACGCCGTTGGTCAAGATGCACACCCTGGGCCACGACTTCATCCCCGAGCCGATCCACGCCGGCGGCCTGCGCTATCACGGCATGGCGCCGCTGGTGTCGCTGCTCAAGGAGCAGGGCCTCATCGAGGCCATCGCGGTGGGCCAGACGGCTGCCTTCGAGGCCGGCGTGCGCTTCGCGCGAGCGGAGGGCATCGTGCCCGCCCCGGAGACAGCTCACGCCATCCGCATCTGCATCGACGAGGCGATCCGCTGCCGGGAAGAGGGCACGCCGCGGGTCATCCTCTTCAACCTATCAGGGCATGGCCACTTCGACCTGTCAGCCTATGAGCGCTACCTTGACGGTCGACTGGAGGACTACGAGTACCCGGCCGACAGGGTCGCCACCGCCCTCGAGGCCGTGCCGGCCATGTAACGGCCCCGGGGCGGGGCGGGAAGGTCTTGGCGCGGATGCGCTCGGTGTAGCCTGCCGAGAACCCTGACCGCGCTGGCGCAGGAGATCATCGTTGCGCTTGCCATCGGTCGTCGCACCGTGTCAGCCGTCATGTCGCCCGCGGCGACCCACGACGAAGTGAGCTTCCTAAGGCGCCAAGCTCGGAAGCGAGTACCGTGGCGGCGCGGGAACCGGCTGCGGTGTGTACATGGTGCCGTCGGAGAGGGTGATGTCTCCTGTGCTGTAGAACAACCCCTCGCCGTCGATCGAGATGCACAAGGGATCGATGGACACTTCGCCGCTGAAGGGGTCCGGCATTTCACCCGAGAGCTGGATCATCCATACCGGGTCTTCCGTCATCAACTCCGGCTCATTGCCACTCAATGGCGCATATTCGCGAGCGACGTAGCCGGAGGGTGCTTTGCCCATCCCTGCCACCATGCTCAACGGTCGCTGCTGGAAGTCGTTGAAGCCACAGGCTTCCAGCGCGCGCTGCGCGGCGGGTTGCGGGGAGCTACGCGAGACAGCCTCCATCGAAGGGTCGACGGGCAATGATGCCCCAGCGGTCGGTGTCGCAGGCGTTGCCTCCAGGGGTGATAACCGGACTGAGGGAGATGCCGGAGCGATGGTCGGTCCTTGCGATGGACCCGGTGAGACGTCGGCTCGACGGGCTCCTGTGCAGGCGACCGCTACGAAAGAGGCCGTCACCAAGCAGAGCAGTCGCGTGAGCATCAGGGCCGCCTCCGGTCCCAGGATTGCCACCGGTTGCTGAAGCTCGAACCGTCCGCGTCCAACACCTTGCAGCCCCAGCCATCCGGGTTGGAGTTGGCACCACAAGAGTCACCGACGGTGAACCGAGGCTGGTTCCAGCCGCCCCCGGAGGTGTGGAACCGGACCTCGA
>JACCYW010000230.1 GCA_013696275.1 Chloroflexota bacterium
GGGCCATCCTGGGCGCGGTACGATCCGCTTCCGCGCCCGTAGCTCAGTGGACAGAGCGTCTGACTTCGGATCAGATGGTCGGGGGTTCGAATCCCTCCGGGCGCGCCAGACCCTGGGCGGCTAGGATACTTGAGACAGCGATGACGATGGCCGCGCCTGCGAGAGGAACTGAGCCGCCCAGGCAGCAGCTGCACCCAGCGGTCGGTGGCCCATCCGCGCGAACACGAACGCGGATCTAGCCGAGGGGACGATGTGAGTCGCACGACCATCTCGACGGTAGTCGACATGCCCGACTGGACGAGGTCGATCCGGCGGATCACGGGAGTCTTACCCGCCCGCGGGCTGAGGACGAGCTCGACGCGCTGTCACGCGAGCTGCGCGAACTGCTTGGGCTGAGGTTCGCGGCCGAGACTAACGGCCTGCTGGTGATACTCCAGGGCATGGACGCAGCCGGCAAGGACATCACCATCCAGAACGTGTTCGTGCTGGCTAACCCGGAGGCGATCCGGGTCAAGCACTTCCTGCCGATGAGCAAGGATGAGGAGAAGCATCATTTCATCTGGCGCGCGGACGTCGAATGCCCAGCGCGTGGCGAGGCCGTCATCTTCGACCGGTCCTATTACGAACAGTTGGTCCAGCCCCAGGTAGATGGAGAGATCGACTCGCGCGAGCTGGACATCCGGATCGAGGACGTCCTGGCGTTCGAACGGCTGCTGGGACATGGTGGGACGATCGTGGCCAAGTTCTTCCTGCACGTCAGCCCAGGCGAGCAGGAGAAGCGGCTCCGTGACCGGATGGAGCACGAGCCGTGGCTGGCCTCTGCCAGGGACTGGATCGCGCGGCGTAGCTGGGACGACTACATGACGGCCTATGAAAAGGCGGTCAACGCGACCGCGACCTCGGATGCGCCGTGGCACATCGTTGCGGCTGACCACCAGTGGTCCTACAACGTGTCGGTCGCCCAGGCACTGGTCGAGCGGCTGCGCCCGTATCGGGACTCGTGGGTGAAGGGCCGTGACGAGCGGGGAGCGAAGAAGCGTGCCGAGGCTGAGGAGGAAGCACCACCGGTCTAGACTCAGCCCGATGGAGGTATCGGTGCGGCCGGAGCGGGACGGCGAGGCGGTTGCCGTCGGCGAGCTCACCGAAGCGGCCTTCGGCGGATCGGTGGAGGCGCTCATCGTGGACAGTATCCGGGGCACTGACCGTTGGATCGATGGCGGTTCGCTCGTGGCACAGGACGCCGCGGGCGACATGTGTGGACATCTGCTGCTCAGCGAGGGTGACCTGGTTGCCGCTGACGGATCGGCCAGGCGGATCTGGATGGTCGGCCCGGTGGCTGTCCGACCCGGTCAGCAACGGCGCGGCGTCGGCACGCTGCTCATGAACGCCGCCATCGCCCTCGCGACCGAGCGGGAACAGCCCGTGCTGTGCCTGTTGGGGCACAGCGACTATTACCCTCGCTTCGGCTTCGAGCCGGCGCGCCGCATCGGCATCCAGCCGCCGCAGCCATGGCGCGATGAGAACTGGCTCGCGCTCAGGCTTCCATGCTGGACCGCCGACCTGGCTGGCATCGCGCACTTCCCGCCGGCCTTCGGAGGCTGACCCTGGTCGACCTGCTCCGCTGTCAGCGCGGTATGCCTGCGTGAGGTCCCGAGGCACTCTCGCCTAGACTTCGCGGGCCATGTCAGAGCCACACCGTGTCCTTCGGCCAGCCCGACCCTAACCAGCCTGGGCCCCTGTCGCGCGATGCTGCCGCATCGCTACTGCAACAGGGTTGGGATCTTGCTGTCCAAGGTGAATGGGAGGGCTCGGCGGCGGTGTACGGTCGGCTGGTCGGCAACCCGGATGCGGAGGTCCATGTGGCCGCCCTGCTGGGGATGGCGGAGGCGCGCTACCGGCTCGATGAGGACGCGGCCGCTCTCCAGGCCTGGATCGCCGCCACCCAGGCGCCCGAGACGAGCAACACCTGGCGCGCCTGGCGAGCCCTGGCCGCTGCCCGCGTCAGGGAAGGCGACCTTGCCGGTGCGGCGCGGTCGTACCGGGAGGCGGAACGACGTGCTCCCCCTGACGAGCGAGCAGCCATCGCCTCACGCCTCGGCTGGCTGTCCAAGGAGCTCGGCCAGCCCAGGACATCAGACCGTGCCTTCGGTCGCTCACGAGCGGCCGGGATGCCTGCGCCCATCGTCACCTGGTCGCTCCTCGCGCTGACCATCGGTATCGGCATCTCCGAGCTATTCGGCAACGGACAGCTCTGGATCTCGCTGCTCGGTCTCATCAAGGACGATGTCGCCGCCGGCGAGTATTGGCGCCTGGTGACGGTCGCCCTGGTGCATGACGATCGCCTGTTCCTCCATCTGGCGTTCAACATGTACGCACTGTGGATCGTGGGGCCCATCGTGGAGGGCCTCTACGGGGCGCCGCGCTTCCTGGGCGCCTACGTCCTGACTGCCGCGGCCGGTTCGGCGGCCAGCTATGTATTCACCTCAGCACCGGTCGCCGTGGGCGCCAGCGGCGCTATCTTCGGGCTCTTCGGGATGCTGCTCGTGAGCGACCGCGTGCACCGGCCGGCTTTGACCCGCTCGGCGCGCAACCTGACCGCCCAGATAACGATGCTCATCGCCATCAACCTGGTGCTCGGCTTCACCATCCCGAACGTCGATAACGCAGCCCATATCGGGGGACTCCTGGGGGGCGCCTGGCTCGGTCTCCTGCTTGTGCCGCGCGGCGCCACGTTGGCCAGCCTGTGGCAGCGACCGGTCACCGACGCGATGGGTCGCCCAGGCTCCCAAGCTCCCGCTCAGGCGGCCAGCTCGAGCAATGTGCTGCGACTGGCCGGGGTCATCGCACTTCTGGCCGTCATCGCCGTCGCTGTCGGCGTCGGACCGGGCGGCTAGCGCTCACCCCGCGGCGGCTGGTCGCCGTCGACCAGGTCCAGCCGCTTCCCGAATCGATCGATGATCCGGTAGAAGTTCCGCTTGCTCAGCCTCTCTCGCTCGCGCGCGGCTGTGGCGAACCATGCGCGATGCTCATGGCGCACGACCGGTAGCTCGACGGCCACCGCCCGTCGCGGCAGCGCACCCGGGCCTTCATCGCGGAGCACCAGGCTCCACCACAGGTCGAGGTTGCGATAGAAGCGGAACCGCTCATCGATCGGTCCGCGGGCGGCGCCATCAGCCCGACGGAAGGCAAGGCAATAGCCCTCGACAGCGTGCACATCCCCGGCCGGCGCAGCTTCGAAGTGACGCATATCGGCGGAGGTCACGCC
>JACCYW010000244.1 GCA_013696275.1 Chloroflexota bacterium
ACTCACCGGAATCACCCATGCCCGGTGGAGGCAACGCGGTCGCAGAGCATGTGGCCGCTCAGCGGGGATGGCACTACGTGGCGGTGTCCAGCGGCGACGGCGATTACGACATCACGGTCGAGGTCTACCGGCCCGGGCTTGAAGGGGATCCGCCCGTCCAGACCTTGTTCCTCGACTTCGGCGGCGAGCGTATCAATACGGGTATCTGGGGTGGACCCGGCGTGCGCACGCTCAGCCCGCTGCGCGCCTTCCTGGGCCGCTGGGGCCTGACCAACGCCGACCGCGACCCACTGATCGATGAGATCGTGGCCACGACTCGGGAGAACATCCGACGCGATCTGAGGGCGAGCGGCCTCAACCGGGATTTCCGGATCAGGTTCCTGAACAGCCGTGATGATGCTGATCCGTTCGGAGAGGACCACGTCAGCCGCGTCATCGTCGGTGGCACCATCGCCGAGTCAGGCATCGAGACCATCGGCATCGCTCAAAGCATCGACCCGGGCAACTTCGGTACAGAAGAGTCGGCTTTGGTGCTACTGGACATCTTGAGTGACCCTGCCGGCGAGTTCGAGGACCCTTCGCTCAACACCTATATCACGCCGGCCAGCGACCGAGTGGCCTTCATCGGGCAGGCGGTCGGGAACATCGTCGCTCACGAGGCTGGGCACTTCTTCGGCAACTGGCACGTCGACCAGTTCAACGACCAGGCCAACCTGATGGACCAGGGCGGCAACTTCCCGGTGCTCTATGGAGTGGGACCTGACGAGGTTGGTGGCACCGCTGATGACGTCGATGTCGACTTCGGTGAGGACGCGTTCAATCCGAGCGAGGGCTTCACCGGTGCCGAAGACACCCTCAAGAGGATCGTCTTCGCGCTGCGACGATGACCACCTAGACGGAGAAGCTAGCTAGACCGAAAGAAGTGGCCGCAAGACCGCGCTAGACGTGGCCGCAAGACCGCGCGAGATGTGACGGCAGGCGGGTGGATCCAGTGGCCAGCCAGTGCGCGGCCTGAATGTTCAGCCGCCGGGCACCCGGCATTCCAGTCACCCATCGGTGCGGCAAGGCAGGCGACTTGGAGCGGCTTGTCCGTCAGATGGCACACAGTGGCGACCGATCAGCGGACGAGCGCCGCCCTGCGCGAGCCCAAGCGGCCGGTGGTCGGCGTCCTGTCGTCAGTCGGACCAGGGATGATCCAGCCGGGAGCCCGTGCAGGGCATCCGTAGCGGCCTCTCCCCTGACCTTTGCCGGGGCCGCATCTGACCACGGCCGCTACCATGCCGTGACGTGCCCGTCCTTCGTCCCTTCCACGGACTTCGCTACGATCTGGCGCGCATCGGCGATCTGAACCGCGTGCTCTGCCCGCCCTATGACGTGATCACAGCGGATGATCGACGTGCGCTACTGGCACGCGATCCGCATAACGCCGTCCGGCTTGAGTCGCCGTTCGCCGCGGCCGGCGGTTACGTATCGGCGGCTAGGACCCTGGCAGAATGGTGTGGGGACGGGATACTGGTGCGGGACCAGCTCCCCAGCTTCTATATCCACGAGATGCGCTACCTGACACCGGCTGGTGAGGATCGGTCGGCGCGCGGCGTGATCTGCCGGCTCGAGTTGGAGCCGCTCGGCGCGGCAGGGGGAGTAAGGCCCCACGAGCGGACGATGGAAGGCCCCAAGGAAGATCGCTTCCGCCTGCTGGTCGCCACCGGCGCCAACCTTAGCCCGGTCGTCTTGATCGATGGCCGAGCCGCGACCAGCCGGATCCTTGACCGGCTCAGCCAGACGCCCGCGGCAGCGGAGACGACCGATCAGGCAGGGATCGCTCATCGCCTCTGGGTCGTCCCGACCGGTTCGGCTTCGGATGACGCCGACGGACTCCTCGAAACGGTCGGGGAGGGGCCGCTGACCATCGCCGATGGCCATCATCGTTACGAGACCGCGCTTCGATACCGCCACGAATGCGCTGCGGCGCGGAAGATGGCGGGTCTTCCGCCAGCCGATACAGTGATGGCCTTGGTGTACTCGCGCGAGGAGGCTCCGAGCGTGCTTGCCACCCATCGGGTCGTGCGCCACCTGCCGGGTGATCTTGTTGCCCGCGCCGCGCGGTTCTTCCATGTCCGACCAGTGGACGACGCCGCGAGTCTCCTGCGACTGATGTCGGCTCCGGATGGAGCGATGGGCTCGCGTATCGCGTGCTGGACACCAGGAGCTGGTGCCATCCTGGGGGGACGATCCGCGCCCGACGGAGTAGACGCGGT
>JACCYW010000247.1 GCA_013696275.1 Chloroflexota bacterium
ACGAACGAACGTGGGCAGCCCATCCTGCAAGTGCTCGACGCGTACAAGGCCGCCGTCCTGGCCAAGGACATCGAGGGGTTCGTCGCCTTGTACGACCAGGACGTATGCGTGTACGACATGTGGGGCCAATGGTCGTACGACGGCGTAGCAGCATGGCGCGGGATGGTGGCGGACTGGTTCGGCTCGCTGGGCAACGAGCGGGTCGCCATCGAGATGGACGAGGTTAGAGTGCTGATCGCAGGCGATCTCGCGGTCGCTCATGCCTTCGTCACCTTCAAGGGCCTCTCAGTAGAAGGCAGTGAGCTGCGCTCCATGACCAACCGGCTTACCTGGACGCTCCAGCGAGCGGACGACGGCGTGTGGAGGGTCGTTCACGAGCACACCTCGGCACCCATCGACTTCCAGACCTCGAAGGTCTTGCTGCAGAGGTGACCAGGCGCGATCGAGCGCGCGCACCTCGTGAGCAGCATGCCTGGACGATGAACACCATGCCTGGATGAGCATGGCCGGTCCTACGGCTGGCGGTCGCTGGTGACCGATCTCCAGACGGCCAGCCAGGATCCATCGATGCGCGCGAAGACGACTTGCTGCTTACCGCGCTCGATGTCGGGGACACCATCGGCATCCCGCTCGATGGCAAAGCTGCTGGTGACGACCGCCGTGTCCGCCCACGCATCGACGGTCACATCGGACTCCTCATAGGCGCGCAGCCGGCCAGGTCGCGTCTGATCGAGATAGCTGGACAGGGCAGCCTTCCGACCGGTGATCCGTCCGCGCGACGCCGTCAGCATGACCATGGAGGGATGCAGATGGGACTCCATCGGCCCTGGCTGCCCGGTCGCCCAGGCGTCGCTCATGGCGCGCGATACGTCGGCGACCTCGTCGCGTTCGTCGCCCGTCCTGCGACGGCGAGGGAGCACGACGCGCATCGGCTCGGGTTCGGGCTGGGTCGCTGGGGGCGGCTGTGGGGCGCTCTCGACCGTTGACGCCGGGGTTGGTTCCGAAGCCCTCCTGGGTGGCCGGTAAGCCCTGGCTGGCTCAGGGACCGCTACAGCTTCTTCTGGGACCGCTACCCCTTCGGGCGTGGTGCCGGCCGCAGTGCCACGCGCCTCCGCTCGCTGAGCCGTGATGAGCGGTGCGGTCGCTGCCCGTGTGGCGACCGGTCCGAGTGTCAGCTCCAGCCCGAACCCGTCGACACGCAGCCCATCGGTCACGTACCAGGCGCCTGGTCTATCGGAACGGACGGCGAAGCGGCCATCGGCGGTCCGATAGGTGCCAGCTTCCTGGCGAACCAGCTTGTCCGGGTCGAGCGGCACGCGAGCTTTGGATGCTGGCTTGGTCTTGGGTCTTGCGGCGGCCATCGCGGGCTACTCCTGGTCTGGCCGAGAGCGCGATGTGACCTTGCGATCTGGGCTTTCCATCGGCGCCTGGCAGTGGCACCATACGCCTCCCAGGATGCTCCGATGGAGAACAGGGATACAGACAAGAGGCAGGCCCATGAACTACCCGGTCCGTGCCGTCTTCCAAACCAAGGGACCCTCAGGCGGCTGCTCGCGGCAGGGGCCGCGGTAGCCCTCGCGGCGGGTGCGTCGATATCACTGAGCGCGCCCGTTCACGCCGCGACCACGCTCGAGGTCGACGTCGGATACGGCGAGGGGACGGTGGCTGGCCAGGCTTTCGGGCCGGGCGACCTGTCCGTCGTGGTCGACGACAGCGTGCGTTTCACCATCACTTCCGACGAGGTCCACACCATCACCTTCGGTGATGGCCCGGCCGACCAGCCGCCGCCTAACTGGCCGGTCTCGGGTTGGAGTCCGCCCGCCGGGCCGCCGCCCTGGGATCTGGGGTCGGTCGACTATGACGGCACGTCGTTCCTCAATACCAGCATCATCGTGCGCGGCTCGACGGCGACCGTTCACTTCACCGCAGCCGGGACCTTCCCCTTCTTCTGTGCCATCCATCCCGGCATGGCCGGCAACGTGGAGGTGCTGGAGGACGGCGAGGCGACTACCCAGGAGGAGGCCGATGAAGCATCCCAGGCGACCTCGGACGAGCTGCTCGGTGAGGTCGACGGACTGCGCGAGAGCCGTCTCGACTCGACCACTTCCGAGGAGGGTGATGATGGCTCCAAGACATGGAGCGTCTATGCCGATGCGACGACCGGCGTCGGGCCGGTGGCCGGTGGTGGCACGGGATACCTCGAACTCCTCGAGTTCATCCCTGACGAGGTGATCGTCATGCCTGGTGACAC
>JACCYW010000254.1 GCA_013696275.1 Chloroflexota bacterium
AGCGAGCACCGCTGCATGGCGCTCTTCATCCCGGCGCCGCGCCTGGGCCTCAGCGCCGGCGTCCGCCACGCTGCGCCGATGCGCGTCGAGCGCAGCCACCGCCGCGGCTTCCTCGGCCTGCGCCTCGGCCAGAGCGCTGGCCAGAGCGCGATCGTCGCCGACCGGTGGCTCCGAGAGCACCCTTCGCAGCGCCTGGCTGCGGGTGACGATCGAGGTGCGCTCGTCGGCCACCCTCGCCTGGTCGCGCTCCAGGCCGGCCGACTCGGCGACCGCCCTGCCGTCGGCCAGTCGCGCAGCAAGCGATGCCTGGCGTGCCGTTTCCAGAGCCGCCCGGCTCTGATGCTCGGCCGCGGCCCGCTCGGCCAGGGCCTGCGCCAGGACGCTGACCTCCGCTTCCGTCGAGCGCAGCTCGCGCAGAGCCGCGTCAGCTGCTGCGTGGGCGGCGATGAGTCGTTCTCGCTCTGCCTGCGCCGCCCGGCTCGCCTCACCCAGACGGCTTCGGGCAGCACTCACCAGCGCAGCCGCCAGGTCGGTGCCCGCCGTATGACGCGCAGCCTGTTGCTCGGCCTGTGCGGCCAGGCGACGTGCCTGCGGCCGCAGCTCACCGACCAGATCGTGAACGCGCTCGACGTTCGCCATCGCCTCGGTCAGCTCGGCCCCGGCGCGACGCCGGCGACGCTCATGGCGGCGGATGCCGGCCGCCTCCTCGAACAGCGGGCGTCGCTCCTCGGGCCGCAGCGCGAGCGCCTGGTCGACCATGCCCTGTCCGATGAAGAGAAAGGCGTTGTCGGCCAGATTGGCGGCATCCAGGAGGTCGACCAGATCACGCAGCCGGATGCGCTGACCGTTGAGCAGATATTCGTTCTCGCCCGAGCGGAACAGGCGGCGGCCGAGTTCCACCTCGGCATAGTCGACCGGCAGCAGTGAGTCACGGTTGTCGATGCGCAGCGTGACGTCGGCCATCCCGATGGCTCGCCGCGCTGACGACCCGGCGAAGATGACGTCCTCGGCGCGCCTCGTGCGCAGCGATCGACCCTGCTCCCCGAGGGCCCAGCGCAGCGCGTCGGCGAGGTTGCTCTTGCCCGATCCGTTGGGCCCGACGACGGCATTGATACCGGGCCCGAAGTCGACGCTGGTCCGCTCGGCGAACGACTTGAAGCCGACCACCCGTAGGCCACGGAGCCGCGCCTGCACGGCCTCGCCGGCAGCGTTCGGACGGGACAGGCTGACCTCCGGCTCGCTGGCCTGACGCTGAGTCGTCGCGCTCACGGGACCGGCTCGTCCATCCGCTTGAGGGCGGCTTCGGCTGCTTCCGTCTCGGCCTCGCGGCGCGTCTTGCCCGAGCCTCGTCCGAGCAGTTCGCCGCCCACGCTCACGTCCACGACATAGGACTTGGCATGGTCGGGTCCCATGGCACTGACGACCTGGTAGTGGGGTGGCCGTCGGGTGGCTGCGAACGCCTGCTCCTGGAGCAGGCTCTTGGCCGGCTTGGTGGCCGTCGTGGCGGCATGATCAGCCAGCTCCGCATCGACCCAGCCGACCAGGTGGCGGCGCGCCTCGTCCAGCCCGCGGTCGAGGTAGATGGCCGCCACGAGCGCCTCCAGCGATGCCGCCAGGACAGAACCTCGGCGGCGCTCGCCCGATCTGTCCGCACCCTGGCCGACGAGCAACGAGGCGCCCAGGTCGAGCCGATCCGCCACGCGCGCCAGACCCCGCGTGGAGACGATGGCGGCGCGCCGCGTGGTCAGGTGACCCTCCGATTCGGTCGGGTGGCGGAGCCACAGCTCGCGCGAGATGATGAGCGAGACGACAGCGTCGCCCAGGAACTCCAGGCGCTCGTTGGAAGCGAGTCCCTCTCCCGGATGCTCATTCACGTAGCTGCTATGGACCAGCGCCTCTTCCAGCAGTGAGGCGTCGTCGAACCGCACGCCCAGACGCGCAGCTAGCGCAGCCGCCAGCGACGCGGGTCGGGCCCGGGCGGGCTCGGTCAGGACTGCGCGGCGTGCTCGTCGATGAAGTCGACCGCGTCCTGCACGGTGCGGATCCTCTCGGCATCCTCGTCGGAGATCTCCGTCCCGAACTCTTCCTCGAGACTCATGATCAGCTCGACCAGGTCGAGCGAGTCGGCGTTGAGATCATCGACGAAGGACGCCTCTGGCTTGACCTCCTCCTCGTCGACGCCGAGCTGTTCGACGACGATCTTCTTGAGCCGGTCATAGGTCGAAGCCGTCACCGATCCTCCTCCTCTGGTCGCAGGGCTGGGGCCCACCTACGGCTGGCGGGCTGTGTTGTCTTGTTCGGCCATCCCGGTTCCACCATCGACCACCCGCCCAAGCACACCGTTGACCAGTCGCCGGGCCGGTTCGCCGCTGTACTCCCGCGCGAGTGCCACCCATTCTGAGATGGCGACCCGGGCCGGCGTCGCCGGGCAGTGTAGCAGTTCACCAACGCCCGATCGCAACAAGGCGCGGTCCATGCGGGCCAGTCGGACGACCGGCCAGGCGGGCGCCAGCGCCTCGATGCGAGCGTCGATGGTGTCACGATGAAGAGTCACGACGGTGACCAATCGGCGCGCATGCGATGCCACCCGGGAGTCGCTCCCCTCCTCCGCCAAGCGCCGTTCCAGGACCCGCTCCGCTGTGCGCTGCCCGAAATCCGCCTCGAACAGGGCGCCCAGGGCCATCCGACGGCCTTCGCGCTCAGGGTGACCAGCCGAGCGGTCCTTTCGTCGCCCGGCGTGGCCGGGTATGGGACTCGGTCCGGGCTGGCTCATGGGGCTGCTACCGTGGCTGGGTCGGCCATGTCGACCGTCTTGTCGGCCGGCAGCGCCGCGGCTGGCGCCAGCGCCTTGGCGATCAGGTCGGGGATGCCGGCCCGGGCGGCGGCCGCACCCACTTCCACGGCGTAGCCCAGCATCCGACGCTTGGCCCGCCCGTGCGTGATGAGGACCGTGCCCTTCACGCCAAGCAAAGGCGCCCCACCGACCCGTTCGTAGTCGAACCGCGCACGGATGCGGGCCAAGCCGGGGCGCATCAGGAGATAGCCCGGTGGGCCGAGCGGCCAGCGCCGGAACTCGCTGCGCAGCATCTCGAAGATCAGGCTCGACAGTCCCTCGAAGAACTTGATGGTGACGTTGCCGACGGACGCGTCGCAGACCACGACATCGGCCGGATGGCGAGGCAGGTCCTTGCCTTCCACGTTGCCTACGAAGTGCAGGCCACTGTCGGCCAGCATCACTGTCGCGTCCTGCACCCGTTGCTCGCCTTTGCCACCTTCCTCGCCTATCGACAGCAGCGCCACGCTGGGTCGAGCTACGCCCAGCACCCGCTCCGCGAAGATGGCGCCCATGCGGGCGTACTGGGCCAGGTTGAGACCGCTCGAGTCAGTCGTCGCGCCGATGTCCAGGAGCACGAAAGGTCCGCGGTCGGTGACCATCTGCACGGCCAGCGCGGGTCGATCCACGCCCGGCGACCTGCCCAGGTTCAGGATGGCGGAGGCGACGCCCGCTCCGGTGTGGCCGGCCGTGACGACGGCATCCGCGTCGCCCGAGCGGATGAGCCGCATGCAGACGTTGATGCTCGCGTCACGCTTGCGCCGCACAGCGGCCGCCGGCTGCTCCTCCATGCCGACCGAGTCGGCAGCCTGGACCAGCGACACATTGTCTGGCAGCGGCCCGTCAAGGCACGCGCGCACGCGCGGCTCATCACCGACGAGGCAGACATCGACCTCGGGATGGTCGCGCGCCCAGTCGACCGACCCAGCGACCACCTCGCCTGGTGCGTGATCGCCGCCCATCGCATCGACCGCGACGCGCACGCGTCGCGCCGGTCGAGCGTCCTGCGCCCGGACCATCGATCCGACGTCCATCCCGACCCTGCGTGCGCGGGTGGGCGGGCAGCCGCTAGACGGACCTCACGATCGACCGCTTTCGGCCGGTCGCTGAGCACGGATCCGGACCGCCTCCCGACCGCCATACCAGCCGCAGGTCGGACAGGCATGGTGGCTGCGCTTGGTGGCGTGGCAATGAGGACAGTCCTCGAGCTGCGGCGTGGTCAACGCCAGGTGCGCGCGCCGTTCGCCCTGACGGGCGTGGGACACGCGTCGCTTGGGTACTCCCATGTGGTTCTAGCTCCTTTCGGTCCGCGGTAGGCAGGTGATCGGTGAGGTCAGTGTCCCAGACGGTCGCGGATCCCGACCAGCGCGGCAAGGCGCGGATCGAGCGCCTCGTCAGGATGTGCATGGTCTGGCCGCTCGTTGAGCTCCAGCCCGCATACCAGGCACAGCCCGCGACAGTCCGGGCGGCAGAGCGGCGCGATCGGCTCGGCCAGCGATATCGCGTCGCGCACCGCACCGCCCAGATCGAGCTCATGGTGCTCATCGAGGCGCAGGGCGTCGGACGTGCCCTCGAAGGTCAGCGGCCGCCCGCTCTCCAGATCGATCGACGGCAGCGCTTCCTCCTCGATCTCGACGGTTACGGGCGCCATCACGGGCGCCAGACAGCGGCTGCACTGTTCCACCACCGCCGTATCGAGGTGCGCCCGGGCGAGGATGCTGCGACCGGTCGTCGAAAGGCGCACCTCACCGGTGATGGGCGCAGCCAGCTCGAGATCCTCGGCGATGGGCAGATCCGCCACCTTGACGGGATACACGCGCTTGGTGCCCGGTGCGGCGCGCAGCAGTCCGGCCACGTTATAGCTGAGCATGGGTCCTCTGCTCACCCACCGACCAGGTGCTGGCACCATCGCCTGAGGCTTCGTCGTCCGGTCCCGCCGCGGCCGGATTCCGCTCATCCAGCAGGGCCAGCCCGCGCTTGATGCTCTGGAGCGCCTTGAGACACTCGCCTTCGAGTCGGATGAGCACGTCGGCGGCGTACTGGTCGGCACCGCTTCGGATGCCCTCCGCCTCGCGCTGGCCGTCCTGGATGATCTCCGCCGAACGCCGCTCGCCAGCGCGCGTCAGCTCGCGCTCCTCGATCAGGAAGGCGGCCTGCTCCTGAGCACGGCCCAGGATGCGCTCCGCCTCCTCCTGGGCACGCTCGACCAGCCGGCTCGTCTCCTCGTTGACGCGCTTGGCCTGCCGTACCTCCTCGGGCACAGCGACGCGCAGTTGATCGATCAGGTCGAGTGCCGCGCTCTGGTCCACCGTGACGCTGTTGGTCATGGGGATGCGGCGGCCGTTGGCGATCAACGCCTCCAAGCGCTCGACCAGGAAGATGATGTCTATGGAAAGGTCCTCCGCCGCTGAGTCACGTCGATCGTACCACCAGCACACCCGCCCGCCAGCACACCCGCCCGTCGGGTCGCATGAGCACCATGGGGCATCATGCCGGACTCACCTGTGGTAGCCGGCGCAGGACGGCAGGCGGGACCATGTGGGAGACGTCGCCACCGAAGAGGGCGATCTCGCGTACCAGGCTCGAGCTCAGATAGGCGTGTTCCAGGGCGGCCATGAAGAAGATGGTGTCGATACCGGGCGCCAGCTTGCGGTTCGTGTGGGCCATCTGCGACTCCGACTCGAAGTCGCTCACGGCCCTCAGGCCGCGCACGATGAAGTCGGCGCCGACGCGCCGGGCCAGATCGACCGTGAGGCCGTCGAACTTCACGACCTCGACGCCATGGCCGCCATGCGGCATCGCTTCGGCGAGGGCCTCACCGATGACGGCAGCCCGCTCATCGGCATCGCGCTGCACGGGCTTGCGCGTGTTGACCAGGACGGCCACCACGAGCCGCGGGAAGACTCCGGCGGCCCGGGCGATGACATCCAGGTGGCCCAGCGTGATGGGATCGAACGAACCCGGATAGACGGCGGTGGGCATCGCTCAGTGCGCCTCCTCGAAGCTTGGGGCCCGATAGTATGAGAGCACCGTCTCACCGAATCGACGCTGCCGCAGCAGCGCCAGGCCGCCCGCGCGTTGCGCGGCGGCATCGCGCCAGAAGTGCTTGGTGGCCACGATGGCCCATGGTTCCAACCAACCCAGCGACCCATCGCCGAGCAGCTCCAGGCTGATGGTCAGAGCGGCCGACTGGTCATAGGGAGGATCGACCAGGACGGCCCCGAACGGAGCGTCAGCCATGGGCCGCCCCTTGCCCAGGACGGCGCCGGCGTCGCCCCGGACTATGCGCCCACCCGTCATGCCCGCCCGCTCCAGGTTGCGCGCCAGTACGCGTGCTGTGGCCGGGTCACGCTCCACGAAGACAGCGCCCGGGGCACCGCGGCTGAGTGCTTCGATGCCGGCCGCCCCGCTGCCCGCGAAGAGATCCAGGAAGGTCACCGGCCAGCGCCCTGCCAGCTCCGCTTCCAGGGCCGAGAAGAGCGCCTGCTTGACCCGGTCTGCCAGCGGCCGTGTCCCGGCGCCGGGGGCGAGCAAGCGGGTGCCCTTGGCCAAGCCGGTGATGACCCGGCCCGCTTTAGGCATCCACCTCGTCCGCGGCGAGGACCTCGCCGGCGCCCACCCGGCGAAGCCAGCCGGCTGTCAGCTCAGCGGCGAACGCGCTGTGGGCTGGTCGAAGGCGACCTGCGTCATCGACCATCCCTTCCGCCACCTCCCTCGCCATGAGCGAGAGCTGACGATGGCGGG
>JACCYW010000269.1 GCA_013696275.1 Chloroflexota bacterium
CCGCTGCCCCGAGCAAGGTACTCGGGCTCGCATCGGACCGCCTCAGCTGTAGACGTCTACGATCCCCGCGTGAACCACGATGCGTCCATGACGCCTTCGCAACGGGAGCTGCTCACAGAGGCACGGCGAGCCACGTTATCGACCATCGCCCCGGATGGGCGGCCACGGCTGGTCCCGGTCTGCTATGCCCTGCTCGGTAACGGCGACCTCTACATCGCCCTGGATGAGAAGGCCAAGCGGGTCAGCGATACGCGCCAGCTCGCCCGCGTGCGCGACATAGAGCGCGATCCGCGAGTGAGCCTGCTGGTCGACCGATGGTCGGAGGACTGGACGAAGCTGGCATGGTTGCGATTGGACGGTGCCGCGACCGTGACCTCACCGGGCCAACCCGCGGGGAAGCACGCAGAAGCGACAGCCGCCCTGCGCGCACGCTATCCGCAGTACATCGCACAGCGGTTGGAAGAAGCGCTGCTCCTGCGCATCCGCATATCCCGGGTGACAGGCTGGTCTGCCGGGTCTGCCGGCTGATCCAGCCCAGGTCCTGCGATGAGGGTTGCTCACCCGAGCCGAGGCAGCTCGCCGATCAAACGAGCCGTCGGTCTGTTGATCCGCTGGGCAGGACGAACGTCCCGAAACGGAAGCAACGATCGCCTGCCTGAGGCAGGCTCTAGGGCAGAGCAGCGCCTGAGGAGCCCCGCGACGGGTCCATGCTCGTAGAAGGTCGTCGCCAGCCGATCAAGGGCAGCGCCAACAGCGCACCCAGCGCCGCGATGATGGCCGCGCTGGCCAGGCCGGCCTGCAAGCCGGCCGTGAAGACGCCCGGACCGAGGGCCGTTCCACCCAAGCTCACTGCGAGGGCGACGATGCCCGCCAGGCCGGCTGCGCCACCGACCTGCTGCGAAGCGATGAGCACTCCGGAACGCAAGCCAGCGTCCTGAGGGCTCGCCCCTGCCGTCGCCACGACGGCCGACGCGGTCCACGCCACGCCGGCGCCCAGTCCGGTGACGAAGGATGGCCCGACCACCGCCACTGGGCTCGATCCATCCGCCACGCTCAACGCGAACCAGGCCAGTCCGGCCGCGGTCACGGCCATCGCGCCGACGAGCGCCGGTCCGGCGCCCACCCGCGAGACGAGGCGTGGACCTTGGAGGGTCGATACGAGCAACGTGAGGCTGAGCGGCAGGAAGGCCAGGCCGGCCTCCAGAGGCGACAGCCCCAGCGTCCTCTGCAGGTAGAGGGTGAGCAGGAAGAAGAGCGGGAACATGGCCATGGTGTTGAGCACGGCGATGCCGTTCGCTGTCCGGAAGAGGCGGTCGCGGAAGATCGTGAGCGGGACGAGTGGGTTGGCGATACGTCGCTCGATGAGCACGAACGCGGCGACCAGGCTCACGGCGAGGGCCGCCAGAAGGAGGGTCCGCGGGGAGGTCCAACCCGCGTCGTTGGCGTCGATGAGCGCGTAGATGCCGATGCCGATGCCCGCCGTCACGGTCATCGCCCCAGCCAGGTCCAAGGCTCGACCGCTACGGCCATCGGCCGCATCGGCCGGAAGGATGCGCGTCGCAAGCCACGCGACAGCGAGCCCGATGGGCACGTTGACGTACAGCACCGACGCCCAGCCCAGCCATTCGGTGAGCACGCCGCCGACGAGCCCGCCGGCTGCGCCACCCGTGGCGGCGACCGCTCCCCACACGCCGAGCGCACGGTCGCGCTCCTTTCCCTCTGGGAAGGTAACGAGTAGCAGGGCCAGCGCGGATGGCGCGATGAATGCCGCCGACAGGCCCTGTGCCGCCCGTGCGCCCACCAGCCACAGCGGATCCTGGGCGAGCGCGCCAAGGAACGACGAGAGCGTGAACGCGAGGACACCGATGATGAAGGTGCGCCGGCGCCCGATCAGATCGCCCACCCGGCCGCCCAAGAGCAGGAATCCACCGAACAGCAGGATGTAGGCGTTCGCCACCCACGAGAGATCCGCGGCTGCGAAGCCGAGCGCGGCGCCCATGGAGGGCAGGGCTACCCCGACGATGGCCGCATCCAGGATCAGCACGAACTGCGTCGACGCCAGCAACGGCAGGGTCAGCGCGCGTTGGCGCGGGTTGCTCTTGATATCGTCCATCTCGGAGGACCTCTTCCTGTGCTACAGTCGGTTAGGCACCATAGCTTAGGTACCTAACGACTAGCTGTCAAACGGAGGACGATTGGATTACGGAGAAGCCGATGCGCTGAACCGCGCCATCCGGCTGGTCGCCCTCAAGCACCGCGCCCGAGCGACCTCATTGCTTGGCCAGATAGGCCTTCATCCCGGTCAGGAGATCCTCCTCCTCGAGCTCGAGGCCCACGGACCGCAGACCCAGATCCAGCTGGCCGGACGATGCGACTGCGAGGCTCCCACGATCACACAGCTGGCCCAGAAGCTGGAAGCGAACGGGCTGATATCGCGCGAACCGTCGAGCTCGGATGGCCGTGCCACGGTTGTCGACCTGACCGACAAGGGCCGCGCGCTCCTGGAGCCGCTCAGGCAGAGATGGCTCGAGCTCGCCGAGTCGACTG
>JACCYW010000277.1 GCA_013696275.1 Chloroflexota bacterium
GCGACGGTCGCCCGCGTCCCCGATCTGGGCCAGGACCGCGCGCTTCAGCGCGCCATCCTGGACGCGACCATCCAGACCTGGCAGAGCCCGACCACCGATGCCAACGGCCTGGGCGCCATCGACCGCGCGGCGTGGCAGGAGTCGGTCGACTTCATGGCCGGCTTGCCCGACAGCGTCGTGGCCCGACCGGTCACCCTGGACGAGCTGCTTGACGACTCCCTGTTACCGCCGCCCTAGACTTCTGTCGCCGCCCTTAGACTGCGCGGATGACCGATCCAAGAGCGGCCCAAGACGGTCCGGGCGGGACCCCCGAGGGACACACGGCTGAGGCCCCGACGGCCGATGAGTACGGCAAGAAGGGGACTCCGGCGGCCGGACGTGACCCGTCGGGCACACACCCCGCCGATGCCGCGCAAGCGCACGGCGCGGACGATGACCATGGTGTCGAAGCGCTCGGACCGATCGACTGGCCAGCCTGGACGATGAGCGCTCTGGGCGTCGCGGTCGCGCTGGTCATCTGTCTCTTCCTGGCGCTGCCGACCGCCTAGAAGAGGCCGACTATCTCGCCGTTGGGACCGATATCCACATCCTCACCGGCCGGGTGGGAGGGCAAGCCGGGCATGACCCTCATGTCACCGCAGTAGGCGGTCACGAAACCGGCACCGGCGAAGAGCCGCGCTTCACGGATGGGCACGGTGAACCCGCTGGGCCGCCCCTTGAGGGCAGGTTCGTGGCTGATCGATAGCTGGGTCTTGGCCATGCAGATGGGCAGCCCGCCGTAACCGAGTCGCTCGAACTCTTCCAGGGAGGCAGTCGCTTCGGGTGAGATGTCGATGCCGTCCGCGCCGTAGACCAGGGTGGCGATGGCCTCTATCCGCGCAGCGAGCGTGGACTCCCGCTCGGGCAGGAACCGGAAGTCCGGCGCCCCACCTTGGGCGACCGACCAGACCGCCCGCGCCAGCTCTGCCGCTCCCTGGCCGCCGCGCACGACGTGCTCGGCCACGACCGCATCCCGGGCACCGGAGGCGAGCGCCACCTCCCGGATGACGGCGGCCTCCGACGGATGATCCCCCGGAAAGGAGTTGATGGCGACCACGACCGGCACCCCATAGGTCCGCGCGATGCCGATGTGGTGAGCCAGGTTCTGGCAGCCCCTGCGCACTGCGTCGGGATCTTCCCGGGCCAGCGCCGGGTCGAGCGGCTTGCCGGCCACGATGCGACCGACACCGCCATGCATCTTGAGCGCCCGAACGGTGGCCACGATGACAGCGGCACTGGGACGCAGGCCGGAGAGGCGGCACTTGATGTCGATGAACTTCTGGAAGCCCATATCAGCCCCGAACCCGGCCTCGGTCACGACCGCCTCGGACAACTTGAGGGCGACGCGATCGGCGATGACCGACGAGTTGCCGTGGGCGATGTTGGCGAACGGCCCGGCATGGACGAAGGCCGGCCCGCCCTCCAGGGTCTGGGCCAGGTTGGGCTTGATGGCCTCTCGCATCAAGACGGCCATGGCGCCCGCTACCCGCAATTGCTCCATGGTCACCGGTTCCCGACCGTGCGTCTCGGCCGCGATGATGCGACCGAGTCGGGCGCGCAGGTCGGCAAGGTCGGTCGAGAGGGCCAGGACGGCCATGACCTCTGAGGCGGCCGTGATGTGGAACTCCGACTCGCGCACATCGCGGTCCTCGCCCATCCCGATGAGCACGCGCCGAAGCGCTCTATCGTTGACATCCAGCACCCGCGGCCAGCGCACCGACTGAGGATCGATCTCCAGGCTGTTGCCGTGGAAGAGGTGGTTGTCCAGGAAGGCGGCCCCCAGGTTGTGCGCCGCCGCGACCGCATGAAGGTCGCCCGTGAAGTGGAGATTCACATCCTCCATCGGCAGGACCTGGCTGTAGCCACCTCCGGCACCGCCGCCCTTGATGCCGAAGACCGGGCCCAGTGACGGCTGACGGATGGCTGCTGCCGCACGGACCCCGATGGCCCGCAGCCCCTGGGCCAGGCCGATGGTGGTGGTGGTCTTGCCCTCGCCAAGTGGCGTCGGCGTGATGGCGGTGACGACGATCTCCCGCCCGTCGGGTGTGTCGGCCAGTCGGTCCAGTACGGACAGGCGGATCTTGGCCTTGTCGTGTCCGTAGGACTCGACCTCCTCAGGCAGCAGGCCCAGTTCGGCCGCGATGTCTGCTATGGGCCGCGGCCTGGCGGCCTGCGCGATCTCGAGGTTGGTGGGCATCGCACTCAAGCTGGGACCCCTCCGCTGGCGGCTCGGAGCAGGTGCTCCATCAGGATGGCATTGGTCAATGGGCCGACCCCGCCGGGCACCGGCGTGAGCGCCGCCGCGACCGGCCGAGCGGACGCCATATCGACATCTCCCACGACGCCATCAGCAACGACGTTTATGCCCACGTCCACCACCAGCGCACCGGGCTTCAACATATCGCCGGTTATCAGGCCGACCGATCCGGCCGCGCTCACCACGATGTCAGCATCTCGGACCAGTGCGGCGAGATCCTGGCTGCGCCGGTGGCCGATGGTGACGGTGCAATGCTCCTGCAGGAGCAGCATCGCGACCGGTTTGCCGACCACGTTGCTTCGCCCGATGACCACCGCCCGAAGCCCCTCGAGCCGGTAGCCCGATCGAGTCAGGATCTGCACCGCCGCCTCCGCCACCGCCGGCAGGAAGCCCGGCAGACCCATGGTGCGGAGACCCAGATTGACTGGGTGGCTGCCGTCGATGTCCTTCTCCGGCCGGAGCGTATCGGTCAAGACGTGAAGGGGGATGCGTGCGGGCAGCGGCATCTGCACGATGAC
>JACCYW010000301.1 GCA_013696275.1 Chloroflexota bacterium
GCCCGAGCCCAAGCCGCGCGAAGAGCCCAAGCCGCGCGAAGAGCCCAAGCCGCGCGAAGAGCCCAAGCCACGCCCCGAGCCCAAGCCGCCAGCCCCCAAGCCGCCGCCCGAACCCGAACCACGCCCGGAGCCGGCGCCTCAGGCGGGCGCCTGGCGAAATGCACCGATGGCGACCTGGTATGGCCCAGGCTTGTACGGCAACGGGACTGCCTGTGGTCAACGCTATACGCGCGAGGTGATCGGCGTGGCGCACCGCACCCTCCCGTGCGGCACGCTCGTCCATTTGCGCTGGCACGGCATGACGGCGACCGTGCCGGTGATCGACCGTGGGCCCTTTGGCCACCCCGACAACGTCTTCGACCTCAGTGCCGCCCTGGCCTGCGATGTGTTCCGGCCGCGCCAGGCTGAGAACGGCTGCTTCACGCGCTATGACGTCAAATGGAGGATCGTCGAGCGCCGTTAGGCGAAGATGGGCCGATGACACAGCCGGTCGATCGACCAGATGTGGTCGCCTTGGTGGAGCGCCTGGTGGCCCTGGCCCGTCAACGAGAGGCGCTCATCGGCTCGAACGACCCCGCGCCGGCACGGGAGCGGGCGCGGGAGCTGGCTCAACACACATCCTCTTACCTGCTGCCACGAGCCCGGGATCTCGATGCGCCTGTCCTGGTCGTCCTGTTGGGCCCGACCGGCGCCGGCAAGTCGACCCTCCTCAACACCATCTCAGGCGGCCCCGCCAGCGAGACGGGCGTGCTGCGCCCGACCACGCGGGACGCGGTCGTGTTGGCCACCGCCGAGGATGCGCGACGGGTGCGCCAAGGGGGGCCGCTCGGCGCTTTGCCTGAGGCGCGCCTCAGGATCGTGTCGCGCGGAGCACGGACCGGCCTGATCGTCGTTGACGCGCCGGATGTCGATTCGGTCGAGCGGGACAATCGAGCCCTGGCTGACGTGTTGGTGGAAGTCGCCGACCTATGCGTCTTCGTGACCACCGCGAGTCGCTACGCGGACCAGGTCCCATGGGACGTCCTGGGCCGAGTCGCTGAGCGGCGACTGCCATTCCTGGTCGTCATCAACCGCCTGCCGGCCGGGCCGGATGCGGCGGCCATCCTGTCGGATGCCCGCGCCCGTTTCGTGGAGCGAGGGATGGCCGTGGCCGCCGACGGCCGGCAGATATCGCTCATCGGAGTGTCCGAAGGCGACCTGGAGACCGATGGCTACCGCCTTCGGCCTGGATCGGTGCGGCCGTTGCTCGACCGCCTTGACGCCCTCGTCGCGGACCGCGCTGCGCGGCGTGCGCTGGCTGAGGAAGCGCTGGCTGGCGCCCTGGCCGGTCTCGCCCCGCTTACGCACAGCGTGGCTGATGATCTGGACCACCAGGCCATCGACGCGGACGCGCTCCGGCGGGTCGCGGCCGGCGAGTACTCCCACGAGTTGTCGCTGCTCATCGAGCGACTCCAGCGCGGCGGCATCCTGCGCGACGAGGTCGTGCGGCAGTGGCACTCCTTCGTGGGTGCCGATCAGGTCACCAGGATGTTCTCCTCAGGCATCGGCCGAGCACGCGGTGCTCTTATGGCGCTCTTCCGGGGCATGCCCCAGGCGCCCGCCGCGGCGGTGCAGAAGGGAGCGACGGACGATCTGACGGCACTCGTGGTGGCTCATGCCCACGACGCCGCGCGCCGCGCGGCAGCCAACTGGTCGGCCACACCGAGCGGAGCGCCTCTGGTGAGTGCCGACGCAGCACTCTGGACGGCCGCACCCGACCTGGCGGAACGGACGCGGCTGGCACTTGACGCATGGATCCGCGATATCGGTGCTGATGTGGCCGAGGCTGGAGCTGACAAGCGGCCGGTCGCCCGGGGGCTCTCGCTCGGCGTGAACGCCGGCGCTGTGACCATCATGCTCGGTGTCTTCGCCCACACCGGCGGCCTGACCGGTGCCGAGATGGGTGTCGCAGCGGCGACCGCATTCCTCAATCAGAAGCTGCTCAACGCGTTGTTCGGTGAGGCTGCGGTCATCGAGATGGTGGAGCGTGCGCGTTGGCGGCTGCGCGAGACGCTGCTTGGCCTGATGGACGCGGAGCGCGCTCGCTTCGATGCGCTGGTCCCGGACGGTGCCCAGCTGCGCGACCTGGCCGGTCGACTGCGAGCCGCCGTCGACGACGCCCCTCCCCCGAGCGGCTGACGAGGGATCGTTGGATCCGGTCTCATGCCTTGCTGCACTGGATGGCGCCATCTCTGCCGCGACCAGGATGGGCCTGTCCACGGACCAAGCGCGGGAGGCTCGAGCGCGCATCGATGGTCGAGCTGGTTTTCCGGGCGATGTCTATGTCCTCGCCCTCGTCGGCGGCACGGGGGTGGGCAAGTCGACCCTGCTGAACGCGCTGGCGGGCGAGGCTGTCAGCCAGGCTGGCGCCCTGCGGCCAACGACCGACCTCCCGGTCGCCTGGATCCCGTCGGCAAGAGCGGTACAGGCCGGACCTCTGATCGACTGGTTGGGTGGCGCGCGATCTCGTGTGCATAGCGGCGCACGGATGTCCGATGTGGTCATCCTGGACCTGCCCGATCTCGATTCGGTAGCCGCCGACCATCGCGCGCGGGTCGATGCCGTCCTGCCCCGTATCGACGCGGTGGTGTGGGTCTCCGACCCGGAGAAATACCAGGACGCCGTGCTCCACGATGCATATCTCCGCCGCTGGATACCGCTCTTGCCAAGGCAGGTCATCGTCATCAACAAAGCGGACCGCGTCTCGGCGTCCGATGCCCAGAGGTTGCGCTCGGATCTCTCGCGGCAGCTGGCGACGGAAGGCGGTCGGGAAGTGTCGGTCTTGATGACGGCGGCAGCTCCCGCTGGTGGCGGCGTGGCTGGGCATGGCCCGGACTCGGAGGTCAACGAGCTGCGATCCTGGATCACCGACGGCGCTGAAGCGAAACGCATAGTCACAGCCCGTCTGGCGGCCGAGGCGCGGGCAGCAGTGTTCGCGCTGGCGAGCGAGATGGGCGTGCCGCTCGACGGCAGCGAACCGGCGGCAGTGGTGCCGGAAGCCTCGCGAGCCAGAGCGACGCGCGAGACCATCGAGCGGACACTGAGGGTGGTCGATCTGGCAGGCCTGGCGCGTCAGGCGGAAGAGGCCACCAGGGCGGCCGCTCGACCGCGCGGAGGCGGGCCACTCGGTCTCCTCCGGACCATCGCCGAACGAGGTACCGGCCGCCACGAGCGACGAGCTGATCCGGCCGGTTACCTCCGCCGCTGGCGCGACCGCGGTTCACTCGTCTCGGCCGGCGAACCACTGCGTGACCTGATGACGATGGCCGTGGCCGGGCTCCCAGCGCAGTCGCGACCGCTGGCCGCTTCGC
>JACCYW010000305.1 GCA_013696275.1 Chloroflexota bacterium
GCGTTAGCGGCGTTCGTCGCGGCAGACACAGCGCGCCGCACGGAACGACTCCGGCTGGTCGAGGAGCTAGCGCAGGCGATCGAGGTGGGCGACGACGACACTGCCACGAGCGTCGACGCGGAGCTGACCGAGTTGAACATCACGACTGAGGCGGAGGAAGACGGGCGCGGGTTGCTTCACTGTCCGTGAGCGCTCCAGCACTACTTCGCCGCCCACGCTCTCGCGCAGGACCTGGCCGGTCGGCGTAACGTCACCCTCGCGATAGACCCACGCCCGACGGAGCTCAAGAGGCGACATGCCGAGCGCTTCCGCGGCCCGGTTGGCCTGCATCTCGGCCGCAAACTCCGACTGCGGAGCGCCGAAGCCTCGGAAGGCGCCGTTTGGTGGCGTGTTGGTGGCCATCGCCCGTCCACGGATGCGCACGTTCGGGCAGTGGTACGGGCCGCCCGCGTGGAGCGTGCCTCGCGACAGCACGACCGGCGTGAGCGTGCAGTAGGCGGCGCCGTCCATCACCAGCTCCACGTCCGCGCCACGAGCGTCCCGTCGCGCTTCACGCCGCTCCGGTAGCGCACGATCGCGGGGTGGCGTTTGGTGGTCGCGCTGATGTCCTCGTGTCGGTCGTAGATCATGCGCACCGGCTTGCGCACGCGAAGCTGCGCGCAAGGAGCGCGGCATGGATGGCCACGATGGACGGGTACTCCTCCTTGCCTCCACACCAGCGACTACACGCCGTATGAGGAGATGGCGGTGCAGGGCGCTGTGCGCCACGTCTTGGTCCGCGGCCGCGACGTCATCCGCGACGGTACGTTCGTGGGCCGCCGCGGCTTCGGGCGTTACCAGGAGCGGAAGCTCAGCCTGGGCTAGCGTCAGCCGCCGGCAGCAGCAGGGCCATGGACGTCGGAGGCGACTCGAGCCGCCCGGCCTGGCCGTGGTCGGCCACGCACTCCGGTAGCCTTACGTTGTCGCCAGCCTCAGCGCGGCCGTCAGCACCCGCCGTCAGTCGAGATGGCTGTACGCCAGCAGCGTCAGGAACTCGGGGAATTCCTCGGCGAGCACGAGATCGTCCAGGATCGCCGCGGCCTGCCGGACGTGGCCGCCACCGCTGCCCAGCTTCGCCAGCTCCTCGTCGCGAACACGGCGATAGAGATCGTGGTCGATCGTTCGGCCATCTTCGAGCGCGACCCCGTGCCGGCACACTGCCAGAGCTGCGAGCGGCTGATCTCGGTCGCGGCATCCTCCGTCAGGTCGTTGATGGCCGCCCGCCCCATTCCCCCCGAGCCACGCGTCCAAATACTGCAGCGCGACCGATACGTTGGTGCGGACGCCGGCCTCTGTCACGCGGCCATCGGGCACTGCGACATCCAGCAGATCGCTCGCCTCGACCGACACATCGTCGGCCCGTCGATCCTTCTGGTGCGGTGCGTCGCCCAGCACTCGATCGAAGACCTCGCGGGCGACGGGCACCAGGTCAGGGTGTGCCACCCAGGTCATCGAAACCGTCACTCGACTCGCGCTCCTTGTCCTCGCGTACCTTGGCCAGTGCCATCTCCGTGATGTCGGGGCGCCGCCGGTTCGGGATAAGGCGCTCATCCCGCCCATCGCATGCGCGCCGCGGCGATGGCACGTGCTGACCAGCAGCCGCGCGTAGGAGCGCATGAAGGGGACTGCCATCGTCACCTGTGCCCGGTCGGGCAGGACCATGTCGCTTCGCGAACGGAAGCGCTTGACGAGGCTGAAGATGTAATCCCAGCGACCGGCGTTCAGGCCCGCAGCATGCTCCCGAAGCTCGCGCAGGATCTCGTCCATCTCGAATGCCGCGAGGATGGTCTCCACCAGGACGGTGGCCCGGATGGTGCCGCGCGGGATGCCCAGGCGCTCCTGCGCCGCGACGAACACTTCGTTCCACAGACGGGCCTCATAGCGGCCTTCCAGCTTGGGCAGGTAGAAGTAGGGTCCCAGACATGGACCCGAGTCACGGTCGAGGGCTTCCCTGGCGTTGTGGAACAGGTAGAGTCCGGCATCGAAGAGGCTTGCCGAGATCGGTCGTCCGTCGACCAGGACGTGGCGCTCCACCAGATGCCAACCGCGCGGTCGGACGACCAGCGTGGCTGTCTCCTCGTTCAGCGAGTACGACTTCTCTGGTGTCTCCAGCGCCAGCTCTCGACGGACCGCATCCCGCAGGTTGGTCTGGGCGGCGATGACGTTCGACCAACCGGGGCTCAGGGCATCCTCCAGGTCGGCCATGAACACGCGGGCGCCGCTGTTGAGCGCGTTGATCATCATCTTGCGTTCGGCCGGCCCGGTGATCTCCACGCGGCGGTCTTCAAGGTCGGGGGGTGTGGGTGCGGACACGCCACTCGCTCTCCCGCACCTGTGCCGTGGCCACAGGGAAATCCGGGCATCTCGCCGGCGTCCAGCTCCGCCTGGCGGTCCTGACGCCGCTGTAGCAGCTCGATGCGCTGACGGTCGAAACCGCGGGCCAGGTCCGCCACGAAGGCGAGCGCCTCACGCGAGAGGATCCCGGAGTGTTCGGTCGGAACTGACCCGGTGACCTCCACGCCCTCGGGCAAGCCATCGCTCAAGCGATGGGCTCCGGGACGTCTGGTCGGGAGGCCACGGTGACAGCACGTGCCCGGGTCCTGGTCGCGCGCTCCAGGCGCTCGAGCAGCCGGGTGGCGCCGAGCCGATCGGCGATCGCTCGCGCCTCTGCGGCCAGTGCCTCTCGACCACGCACGGCGCCGTTCCCGAGGACCAGCATCGCGAGCTCGGTCAGCAGGAGCGAGAAGGGCAGGTCGAGTCGCCGCCAGGTCTCCATCGCCTCTCGGTGACCCCGCTCACCGGCCACGGCATCGCCGCGCAGCCATACCAGGGCCGCACGCGCTTGGAGAACACTGGCGTCAAGCCACTCGCCCGCGGAGTGGCCAAGGCCCTCGATGAGTTGCAACGTCTCCGCCAACGCGTCGGCGTCGCGCGACTCGGTCTGCGCATGGGCCGAGAGCACCATCGCGATCAATGATTCGGTACCTTCGGGCATCTCACGTGTCGCCTGCCGTGCCGTCGCCGCCACGAGCGCGAGGTCTCCGGCGGCGTACTGGATCACGGCCTGGAGGGCCAGCGCCGCGCCCCGATCCTGAGCGGCTCCGGACGCCATCATCAGGCGCCCGATGTCCGTGTCCAGGATCCGATCCTGTCCGATGCCCCGGAACGCGCGGATGACCGATGCCGGTCCGAAGAGTCCGAATCTGCCGAACGCGGTCAGATGCTCGCCGTCGAGCTCGGCCTCGTTCTGCGCGATGGAGTCCCATTCGCCGGCGAGCAGAGCACCCATTGCCAGGTTCGCCGCGAGCGCTGCGGCCCAGTCGCCGTGGCCCACCCGTCGGGCGAGTTCGACCCCGGCCCCGGCGACCTCCATGGCGCGTCTGGGATCGTCGGCGATGTACCAGTTGGAGAGGTTCATCCGGCCACGCAGCTCGGTGACCACGAGCCCGTGCCTGCGCGCCAGCTCGAGACCGCCGGCTCCCAGGATCTGGGCCTCTCGCGGATGACCCTGCGCGGTCACGGCCCACGACTTGGAGATGACGAGCTCGGCGATCTCTGGCTCCGCTCGCAGCCGCTCGGCGATGACAAGGCCTTGCTCGATGTGTGGGAGAGCGTCCGCGGGCGAGCCCGCGAACAGGTAGGTGCGCGCCATCTCGTTCAGAAGTCGAGCCGAAGCGACCGTCTCGGGATCCTCACCGATGCGGCTCACCGCTGGCACGAGCAATTCGCGCGCCTCATCGATGCGCGACGCCTGGATGAGCGAGCGAGCCAGGCGTGCGACGGCGGAGGCGGCGGCCGCAGCATCGCCCTGCGTTTCGAGCCAGCCGAGTGCCTCGCGCAGGTACTCCGCGCTGGCCTCCAGCCCCAACGCGGCTTCCGCCGGCTCGGCCATCCGCAACCGGATCGCCGCGCGCTCACCGGCGTCGTCGGTCACGATCAGCGCCTGCTCGAAGAACGTCACTGCGGTCGCGTTGGCGTGCAGCGACAGTGCCCGCTCGGCGGCGGCCCGCAGGGCGACGCGCGCCTGTGCGGCCACGGCGGCCCCCTCGGGACCTTCAGGCGCCGCGCGGTAGGCGTCCAGGTAGTGACTTGCGAGGACGCCGGTCATCTCTTCGTCGCCCAGCGCCTCGAAGTGCCGGGCGGCGGCGAGATGCCGCGTTCGCCGGTCGCGTTTCGAGAGCGTGCCATACGAGATCTCGCGGACCAGGCCGTGCATGAAGCCCCATTGCCCTTGTTCGGGGGAACGCGGGTCGCTGTCAGCCACTACCAGTTCCTTGCGCGCGAGCGTCCGCAAGCGCGCTTCGAGCGACACCGGGTCGCCACCGGAGACAGCTGCCAGCGCCGTTATGGCGAAGGTGCGACCGAGCACGGCCGCTTCCTGGAGGAGCGACCGGTCCTCCCGGGGAAGTGCGTCGAGCCGAGCCGCGATGAGCGCGTGAAGCGAAGCCGGGATAGCGAACCGGGCGGTCGGGTCGGCGAGCCGAAACGCATCGCCGTCGCGTACCAGGCTCCCTTCGTCGAGCAGCATCCGGACCGTCTCCACCGCGTAGAGCGGCACGCCCTCGGAGCGGTCCGCGATCTGTGCCACGGCTACGGGAGGGAGTCCCGGAGCGACCCCTGCCACCAGGTCGGCCATCCGATCCGCATCGACCGGATCGAGGTGCAACACCACCGATGCCCGACCACCCATCCCCCAGCCTGGCCTTCGCTCCAGCAACTCGGGTCGTGCGAGGACCACGACGAGGATGGGGTGTGCACGACTCCACTCCAGCAGCGATTCGATGAAGTCGAGGAGGCCCACGTCTGACCGGTGGAGATCCTCGAACACGAGGACCGTGGTGCCCTGCGCCGAGATCTGCTCGAAGAACCGGCGCCACGCCGCGAAGAGCTCCTCGCGTTCGCCCGCTGGCGCTTCTGCGATGCCGAGCAGCGCCGCCAGCCGCGGCTCGACCCAGCGACGCTCGGCTGGATCATCGACGAAACGACCGACCGCTGCGCTGAGCTTCGGACGGGCCGTTTCCACGTCGTCGGACTCCGCGATGCCCGCCCGCCGGCGAATCATCTCGCCGAGCGCCCAGTAGGCGATGCCCTCCCCGTAGGCCGGCGAGCGTCCCTGGTGCCAGAAGATCTGCTCGAGGACGCCATCTGTGTACTTCTGGAACTCCCAGACCAGACGGCTCTTGCCCATGCCGGGCGAGCCGAGGATGGTGATCAGACTCGCCCGACCTTCCCGCCCCGTCGCATGGAGCTGGTCCTTCAGCAGCCGAAGCTCCTCCTGCCGTCCCACGAACGGCGGCTCCAGGCTCTCCGTGCGGCCAACGCCGCCGCGCTCAGCGACCACGCGCAGAGCGCGCCACGCCGGCACCGGTGCCTCCTTGCCCCGCAGGTGCTGCTCGCCGGCGGGCTCGAACGCGATGGCCTGGTCGGCGCGACGCCGAGTCGCCTCGTCGACCAGTACGGTCCCCGGCGCCGCGGCTGACTGGAGTCGCGACGCCGTGTTCACGAGGTCGCCTGCGACCATGCCCTGACCCGTGGCGCCGACGGTCACGGCGGCTTCTCCGGTCATGACGGCGGCCCGGAGTTCGACCTGTCCGGGCGTCGGGTCCGATCCGTCCCCGCCCAGCGTCGAGACGACATCCATGAGGTCGAGCGCGGCGCGGACCGCACGTTCGGCGTCATCTTCGTACGTCTGTGGCGTGCCCCAGACCGCCATCACGGCGTCGCCGATGAACTTCTCGATCTGGCCACCGTACGTTGCGACGACCTGACTGGCCGACTCGAAGTACCGGCTCAGGAACTCACGGACCTGCTCGGGATCCCGGCTTTCCGACCTGGCGGTGAAGCCGACGAGGTCGGCGAAGAGGATCGAGACGAGCCGCCGTTCCATCGTCGCCGACGAGCCCGACGGACTGGCGCCGCCGTCCCCCGTCGACGCGGCCACGGCGTCCTGGAAGCCGGTCCCGCATTGCCCGCAGAACCGCGCACCGGGCATCCGGGGCGAAGAACAGGTCGGGCATCGCTCGGCGAGCGGCGTCCCGCACGACAGGCAGAAGCGGAGTTCCGGCGTGATGGGGCTGCCGCAGTGCGGACAATCGGTCATGGCTCGAACGTCACCAGTCCCCTTCGTCGCGAAGCATCCGGTGGAGGATGCGTGCCGTCACTGCACGACGGTACTCCGCGGTCGAGCGCACGTCATCGATGGGCGTGATCTCCTGCGCGATGGTAGCCGCGGCATGGTCGGCGGTCGTGTTGCGAGGCGCCGCTCCCTCCAGGACGCGCTCGGTCCGAGGAACCCGGATCGGAGTCGCCGCGACAGAACCGAGCGCCACCCGAACGTCACGCCAGACCCCGGCGTCCTCGCGGTAGGCGAGTGCCATGACCACCTTGCTGATGGCCTGGGCGCGGCGCGTGCCCACCTTGCGGAAGCGTACGGAGCGTCGGGGAGCGAGTGGCAGGCGGACCCCCAGGATCAACTCGTCCGGGGCCCGTACCGTGACGCGATAGCTCGTCCAGAACTCGGCCGCCGCTACCTGGCGTTCGCCTCTGCCACTACCCAGCAGCAGCGGCGTGGATAGTGTCAGCTTCACATCTAGAGTTGCGCTAGCTCGGTGCGTCACGGTGAGTCGCCGACTTCGTCAAGCCGCGCCTGAGGCTTGGGCACCTCCGATGTGCCACCGTGCACTCCCGACGTCAGTCGCCGTTCGAAAGACCCAAGGACCAACCCATCGCCTCTAGCTCCACTCTTGGGTAGGAGAGCGCCCCTCGACGCCCAGATTCGATGCTGTAGATGTTGGCCTCTGCCACGTCCGGCACGCTGAACTCGAACGTACATCGACTGGAGCCGCTCGGTTTGCCGGGACCGAGCGATGACGCGCCGAGCAACTTGCCGTTCTCATCCTTTACCGTGACGTTCATGCCCGCCCGGATGTCGCTGTATCCGCCTGTACCCCAACAGGTGGTCCCAAGGACGAGGATCGACTCGAGGCCGGTATCCACGAGGTCGAGGTTTCGTGCGGTTCACGGTATCGATGCATGGCGCGCCGCTCGCCCGCTACACGCTCCGGATCACCCACGTCTATCGGCGCGAGGGTGGCGAGTGGAAGGTGGTCCATGAGCACAGCAACTTCGAGCCGTCGGAGTAGCGTCTCCTGCCCAGCGC
>JACCYW010000353.1 GCA_013696275.1 Chloroflexota bacterium
GCATCGCGTCAGCGAGTCGTGCCACCGCGCCGCGCGCGCCCTGACCCGACCTTGGCAGCCCGTCATAGGCGCTGAAGACGTTGGCCGTCGAAAGGCGCTGCAGCGGAGTCATCAGGAGGAAACCAACACCGCCCTTGATGGCTGGGAGCGGCTCGACCGATGCGCCGACACCGCTGACCAGGGCAGCATCCAGGTCGGCCACGAAGAAGGGCACATCGGCGCCCAGTCCGAGGGCCATCCGATGCACCTCGGCGACCGCCACATCGAGCTGCCAGACCTGCCCGGCCAGGGCCAGGGCGGCGGCCGCATCGGAGCTCCCACCGGCCATCCCAGCGGCCACCGGGATGCGCTTCTCGAGCGCTATCGCCAGACCGGACAGCGACCGGCCCGCAGGCCCGGCCGAGTCACGCAGCGCGCGCGTCGCGGCGAGCACCAGGTTGCCCTCGACCGGCAGGTCGGGATGGCCGGCGATTACCAGCACGTCATCGACCATCGCAGGTCGCGGCATCGTCATCACCAGACGGTCGGCGAGGCCGACGCGAACGAACACCGATTCGAGCTCGTGATAGCCGTCTTGACGCCTGCCCGTCACGGCCAGCCCGAGGTTGATCTTGGCGCGCGCGGTCCGCTCCAGGCGCATCAGGGCAGCGGCCCGAGGGCTGCCGAGAGAGCCAACCATCCCTCTACGCTGACCGTCTGTGGCCGGCGGTCGGAAGCGATGCCGACGCTGGCCAGAGCGTCGGCAAGGCGCTCCTTGCCAAGCAGTGGCAGCTGTCGCGAGAGCACGTTGTGGAGCATCTTGCGTCGTTCACGGAAGCCTGCCTGGACCAGCCGCCACAGCTCCTGTTCGTCACGCTCGGACAGCCGGCGCCGCAGGACGTGACCGCCGATGATGGCCGAGTCGACCCGCGGAGCCGGCTCGAACGAGGCGGCTGGCACGACGCGCAAGAGTGATACCTGCGCGTGGTACTGGACGAAGATCGACAGGTAGCTGAGGCCGCCCGGCGGGGAGGTGATCCGCTCGCCGACCTCACGCTGGACCATCAGGACCATCCGACGCGGCCGCGGCTCCTCGCCCAGCGCCTGGTGAAGTACCGGACTCGTGATGTGGTAGGGCAGATTGGCCACCAGGTCAAATGGCGCTGAGATAAGGCTGCTCTTGTCGACGTCGAGCACATCTGTCGCCACCACGGTCAGGCGGGCGTCGCCACTGAACCGGATACGCAGGTGATCGACCAGGCGGTGGTCGACCTCGACAGCCGTGACCGATCGAGCGCCGGCGTCCAGCAGAGCACCGGTCAGGATGCCGATGCCAGGGCCGATCTCCAGGATGTCCCGGCCGGCTGGCTCGGCAGCAGCCACGATAGCCTCCAGCGCCGTCCCGTCGATGAGGTGGTTCTGACTGAAGCGCTTGTGGGCCGTGAGTCCATGGCGGCGCAGGTAGCGTTCCACGTGCTCGGCCCCCAGATGGCGCGCGTCGAGCTCGTCGCGACGGGCAGACGGTGCCTCCGACATCAGCCGGCCAGTCTCAGCGAAGGCCTTGGCTGCAGGTCGTTGCTGGCCCGAGCGCCGGCCGCCAGCCTGTGCCAGCCAGCGGCGCCGATCATCGCCGCGTTGTCGGTACAGAGTCCGGGCCGCGGCACGACGAGCGGCACACCCAGTCGCGCCGCACCTTGCCCTATGCGCTCGCGCAATACCGCATTGGCCGCCACGCCGCCACCGATGACGATGGTCTGGGCGGCGCAGGCCTCGGCTGCGCGTAGGGTCTTGGTCGAAAGCACATCGACGACCGAGTCCTGGAAGGCCCAGGCCAGTTCTGCCACGGCGTCCGGCTCGAGCGGCGACTCGCCGGGGGAGCCATCGGCGGGACCTTCCTCGAGGGCGATGGCGCGTCGGGCGGCCGTCTTGAGGCCGCTGAAACTGAAGTCGAGCGTGTCGCCCAGCCACGCCCGCGGAAAGCGGCGGTCATGACCGGTCGCTCGCGTCGCCGCCGCCATGATGGCCGGACCGCCCGGATAGGGCAGTCCCAGCAGGCGTCCGACCTTGTCGAATGCCTCGCCCGCCGCGTCGTCCACGGTCCGCCCGAGGAGGCGATAGGTCAGCTGGTCGCGCATCTCGACCAGCAGCGTGTGACCACCACTGACGACCAGTGCGACGAGCGGGAAACGCGGTCCGGGGCGCTCATCCTCGCCGCTGTCGAGGAGCCAGGCGGCGTAGATATGACCCTCCAGATGATTGACCGGCACGAGCGGCAGACCGTGGATCCAGGCCAGGGTGCGGGCCATCGTGATGCCCACCAACAGCGAGCCGGCTAGGCCCGGGCCCTCGGTCACGGCCACGGCCTCCACAGGCATGCTATCGCCGAACCCGGCTCGCGACCTGGCCTCGTCGAGCACCGGCAGCATCCATCGCAGGTGCGCGCGGGCTGCCACCTCGGGCACGATGCCACCGGTCGAGGCGTGCAGAGCGACCTGGCTGGCGACCACGTCGGCGATGACCCGGCGACCGTCAGCGACGACCGCGACGGCGGTCTCATCGCATGATGTCTCTATCGCCAGGATCAGGCCGGCCGTCACGGCGCCGCGCCGTAGCGAACCGCCATCTCGGTGATACGTGTCCGCATCTCGGGCGAATCGAGCGGCCCGGTGGTCATGATGAGGGCATCCTCGCCGTTGTCCGAGTAGTAACGCGGGCGCAGGCCCACCGGATGGAACCCGAACCGCTGGTAGAGCGCCCGCGCGGCCTTGTTGGAGAGGCGCACCTCCAGGGTCGAGAGCCGCGCGCCGACATCGGTCGCGACCCGCAGCAGCTCCACCATGAGCCGCCCGCCGATGCCCTGCCGTCGCCACGACGGCAGGACCGCGAAGGTGGTCACATGCGCCTCGTCGACCATCAGCCAGATGCCGCCATAGGCGACCGTCTCGTTGCCGGCTTGGACGATGACGTAGCGCGCCAGCCGATTGGTCTCCAACTCCTGGCGGAATGCGTAGGCCGGCCATGGCACCGGAAAGGACGCGCGCTCGATCTCATGAACGTCGGGGATGTCAGTGGCAGTCATGGCTCGTACGGTCAGGGCTACCGGAGGTCGGGCGACCATCCCATCCCCTGGTCTGCCGACAGCAGACCCCGTGGCAGCGCTACGTAGTCGGGCACCAGCGTAGCCGCGTCGCCAGCCGGCCCGCCCTGGCCGAGCCGGCTGAAGCAGATGGCCAGCAATGCTGCCGCCAGCCCGTCCACAGCGGCCTCGCCGCGCACCCGCGCGTCGGGTCCGCTCAGCGCAGGATCGATCGCGCCGATGGCGATGAGCACAGCACCACCGACGGCGCTGGCCATATCCGCATCGGGCGGAAGCAGCTCCGTGGGGTCGGCCACGCATTCATCAGCCGTGCAGCCCAGGCGGGTCAGATAGTGGTCGCGCGCGCCGGCCGGCATGAGCAGCGCGAGCGGCCGATCGATGAGGCCGACGTCGTACGTCACGGCCGCCCTCGCCAAGCCCTCCGCGGTGGGTACGCCGAGGATGGCGATGTCCAGCTCGTGAGCCATCGTCTTGGCCGTCGCCGTTCCGACCCGCAGCCCGGTGAAGCTACCCGGCCCGGTGCCCACGACCACGCCGCGCAGGTCGCGCCGGTCGTAGGCGGCCTGGGCCAGGCTGCGGTCGATCATGTCGAGCAACCCGGCCGCCGTTCGTGATGCACGGCCGATGGCGAGCGCCGAACCGCCTACCCCCACGGCCACCGTGGTCACGTCGGTGGCCGTATCGATGGCCAGCCAGGGCTCGCTGGCCGCGCTCATCGATCCCCTCGCGTAGTCGCCTCCCACGCTCGCCCGGCGTGCATGTACCGCGCGTGGCGTGCAGCGTCCGCGCAGCGCGACTCGATGATCCGCCCGTCCTCGCCTGCGAAGGCGAAGCGGAGCTCCAGCCGGTACGGGTCCAGTCGCAGGTCCAATCGGTCGGCCCACTCCAGGAGGGTCACCCCTTGATCCTGTCGCTCATCCAGCAACCCACTGGCCACGATCTCGTGGGCGCCGCTCAGTCGGTACAGGTCCTGGTGGAAGAGCGGCCAGCGGCCCTCGTATTCGGCCATCAGCGTGAAGC
>JACCYW010000356.1 GCA_013696275.1 Chloroflexota bacterium
CCCTGCGCCCGCGCGCCCGGCCACGGCCTGCTTCCGGCCGAGCAGGGAGACACCGGTGAGCAGCGATGTCGGCCCAACAGGACACGGCCCTCAAGGGCCCGTGTGCGACACTGGGTCACCGCGGGGCAAGACTGGCGCATCGCGGGCAGGCACGAGCGAGGTACCAGATGGCGGTCGAGACGGCACCGGGAACGAGAGCTGGGCAGATGAGCTCCGACGACATCGTCAGGCTCTCGCGGCAGTACACGCTGTACGAGTGGTCGGCCCAGTCGCATGTCGATCCCATCCCGGTCGATCACGCCAAGTGCGTCTATTTCTACACCCCCGACGGCAAGCGCTATCTGGACTTCAACAGCCAGTTGATGAGTGTCAACATCGGCCATGGCGACGAACGGGTCATCCGCGCCATCCAGGATCAGGCTGCCAAGCTGGCCTATGCCAACCCATTCATGGCCCATGAGCCGCGCGCCCGACTCGGCCAGAAGCTGGCCCAGCTGCTGCCGGGCGACCTGGACGTCAGCTTCTTCACCAACGGCGGCGCCGAGGCGAACGAGAACGCCATCAAGCTGGCCCGTCAGTTCACCGGCCGCCACAAGATCCTCGCTCGTTACCGCTCCTACCACGGGGCGACCGGCCAGGTCATCACGGCCACTGGCGACCCACGTCGATGGGCGGCCGAGACAGGTGTCAGCGGCATCGTTCGAGTCCCTGACTCGCACCGTTGGGCGCAGCGCGATCCGGAGCCGGTCGGCGAGAGCCTGGCGGCCATCGAAGAAGTCATCATGTTCGAGGGCCCACAGACCATCGCCGGCTTCATCCTGGAGCCGGTGGTCGGGACCAACGGCATCCTCATCCCGCCTGACGGCTACATGCAGGGTGTGCGTGAGATCTGCGATCGCCATGGCATCCTGCTCATCGCCGATGAGGTGATGTCGGGCTTCGGTCGCACCGGAGAGTGGTTCGCTGTCGACCACTGGGGCGTGGTCCCCGACCTGATCACACTGGCCAAGGGCTTGACGGCCTCTTATCTGCCGCTCGGCGCCGTGGTCATGCGACGGGCCATCGCGGACGCTTTCACCGACCGACCATTCTTCGGCGGCCTGACCTACAACAGCCACCCGATGGGCTGTGCCGCCGCATTGGCCACCATCGCGGTCTATGAGCAGGACGGCCTGGTCGAGAATGCCAAACGGATGGGGCGACTCATGCGCTCGCATCACGAGCGGATGATGGAAAGGCACCCGAGTGTCGGGTCGGGCCGCAACATCGGCCTCTTCGGCATGCTCGAGCTGGTCCGTGACCGGGCGGCTTATGAACCGATGGCCCCCTACAACGGGACGTCGGACGAGATGAAGGCGGTCGCCAAGTCACTCCGTGACGATGGCCTGTATACATTCGTGCGCTGGAACGGGATCATGACCAATCCGCCGTTGTCGATCACGGAGGATGAGCTGGCGGAGGGATTCGACATCATCGACCGCGCCCTGGTCCATGCCGACGAGGGTGTCCGCGCCTGAAGGCACCCGGCGTCGTTACCGGCGGCCCTTTGAGGTTTACCGTCTGCGCAGCCCTGGCCGTGGCGCTGTCGATCGGTTGTGGCGGGCCGCGGCCAACGTCGCTCGAACGAACGGCTCGTCCCACCGCTGCCCCTGCTCGGACCGGACCCACGTTGCCACCGGCGGCCGGCCCCGACCTGTGTGTCACTGAGGCTGACCCTACCGGCCGGTGCGCCCTGCTGCCGGGCGACTTCCGACCATCCCGCTTCCGTCCCTCCATCTCCTTCGCGCTGCCGGCAGGATGGTCCAACCTGCGCTACTTCCCCGATGCCATAGCCCTCCTGTCTGAACGGACCGCGTTGAGCGTGGTCAGCGGTGAACTGGAGAGCGAGTCGGAAGGCGGCGATAGGGCAGTGGCCGCGTCCACCGCAAGCGAGATGATGGCCTTCCTTCAGGCTGATGAGCGGCTCCGGACGCTCGTACCTGAACCCGCGTCCGTGGCAGGCCAGGTGGGCATGAGCATCGACCTGGTCTCGGTCGAGGACATCGAGCCCCTCTTCCTGACCGACCAGGACAGTTTCGACCTGGACCTGGGCGACCGGGCACGTTTCCTCGCGCTGGACGTGGAAGGCATGCTCGTGGTGTTCATCATCGAAAGCGCGCCTGGGCTGGAACTGGCCGATTCGATCGCTCAGATCGAGCCCATCCTCGACTCGGTCCAGTGGGGCTCATCACCGGGCTGATCACAGGACCGGCATGGACATCGGTTGAGCGGGGTAGAGTCCCGCCTGTGAGCCGACGCGGAGTGCAGAAGCGGCCGGGTGTGACGCCACCGGAGCGCCGAGCCAGTGGCAGCACGCGACCCCATCGCTTCCGCTGAGCCGTTCGCTGATGCGGACCTCACCCGCGCCATGGTCGCGAGCGGGGAACCTCCGACCGGGCGAGCGCGACGAGCCACCAGCCGAGCGCTTGGCATCGCCGTCTTCCTTGTCCTCGCTGCAGTGGTCTGGGAGGGCCTCAAGTTCATCGCTGGTGATCCGTGGCGCATCCCCGAGCTGGGCTTCTTCCACGATCCACCGATAAGCCTGCTGCAGGCGACCGATCGCCAGCTGCCGCATCTGTGGGACATCGGCAGCGCGCTCTTCCAGCCGGTCCAGCGCAATCAGGATCAGACGCTGGGCGCCTTCCTGGTGGGTGCCGCCCTGTTCACCTGGAGCGAGGCCATCATCGGTTTCGTGGTCGGCGCGGTGATCGGACTC
>JACCYW010000381.1 GCA_013696275.1 Chloroflexota bacterium
GGCCAGCCTCCTGGCCGCCGGCAGACGATCACCGCCGCGGCCACACAGCCGACGCCAACGGCCAGCGTCGCCAGGCGCAGGGCGGCTGCCAGGAGCGGCACCTCGGGCAGCACCACGGCCGCCATGCTGGCCGGGGCCAGGTTGGTCGGGAGGACGGCCGACCCGGTCAGCAGGTTGGGCTGGATGCGCAGGAAGTCGAGCCACGCTGCCGGCGCGAGGGCGACGCTCACGACGACGGTCAGACAGCTGATGACGAGGCACGACTTCAGGAGCCGGCCACCCATCGCGGCGGCCGCCGGCAGCAGTGCCAGGGGCGAGGTCTTAAGCAGGATGGCAGTCGCCAGTGAGGCGCCTGCCATGGTCCCACCGCCCAGCAGCAGGGTCGACTGCAAAGCCTGGACGGCACTCACATTGCCCTTCCAGATGGAGTCCCAGACAGGCAGATAGAGAGCTACTGCCGCGACCGTCCAGACGGCCCGCTCCAGACCGGCTCGGGCTCCGCCAAACGAGCCTGCCAGCCACACTGCGGCGAGGCATAGAGAAGCCTGGACGAGTCCCCAGATGACCGTGCCGGCGGCAACCGGCAGGGAGGCCAGGGGCGCCAGCGACTGTGCGAAGGGAGGTGCGTACTTGTACAACAGCTCGCCCTGGGCAGCGATTGGACCGGCCAGCATGCTCGGCGCGTAGGGCGAGACGCCGGCCGCCAGGTCGGTCGCAGCCAACTGATAGACCATGAAGTCGATGCCGAACTGTCCGTCCGGATGGCCCACTCGGCGACCGATATAGAAGCCCATCAAGCCGACCGCCAGGCAGGTCAGGGTCAGCCCGACAGCGATCCGGAATCGGGCCGACAGCAGCGTCCGGGCACCAGGCAGCGCCGACCAGCCGGCTACCCCTGGGGCGCCGGTGCGCGGCACGGAGCGATCGTGGGCGACCATGAAGGTGATCCTACGGAGCTCGCTGGGCGACCGACCGGGGCTCTTTGGTACTGAGCCGGACCGTCCAGAGGTGGTGTCCGAATCCACCACCGCCGATCCGTCGAGTAGCCTATTCGTACCGGTCGGAGGTGGCCTGACCCGTTGCTACGATGCAACGGCCATGTCGGCCCCTCTTTTAGTCCCCCTGGTCCTGGCTCTTGTCGCCCTGCTTGCGCGAGTCGCGACGGCGGCTCTGTTCGGAGAGCCGGCCTATCCCGATTCCTTCTACTACGTCAACGTCGCCCAGCAGCTGGCGGCTGGCAATGGCCTATCCGTCGACTACATCTGGAACTTCGTCGACGTGGGCGGACGGCTGCCGGCCGATCCGTCCCTGCCGGTGCCGGCCAACGCGCATTGGATGCCCCTTGCCGTGCTCATCCAGGTGCCCTTCATCTGGCTGCTCGGCCCGACCGCGCTAGCCTCCGCCCTACCCTTCTGGATCGTCTCGGCCCTCGTCGCGCCGGTCACCTGGCTCATCGCCCGCGATGCCGGCCTGGACAGCCGGACGGCCATCTATGGCGGCCTGCTGGCCGCCGTGCCTGGGGCGGTCGCGCCGTACCTGGCCCAACCCGACAACTTCGCCCTGTTCATGCTGCTGGGTGCCCTTTGCCTGTGGGCCTGTGCGCGCGGGCTGCGCGGCGATCGGCGCGCCTTCGTCCTGGGCGGCGCGTGCGTGGGTCTGGCGACCCTGTCACGGACCGACGGCATCCTGCTGGGCGTCCCCTTCGCGCTGGCCTTCGTGGTCGACCTGGTACGCCGGCACCGCCCGATGCGCATCGGCTGGACGGCGGCGGTACTGTGCGCGCTGGCCTTTCTGGTCGTGACCGCACCGTGGTGGGCTCGCCAGCTCGCCGTCTTCGGCTCCTTGACGCCGTCGGGATCGTCCGGACGCATCCTCTGGATCACCGACTACCGTGAGCTCTACAGCATCGGCGGCGACCCGCCCACCCTCATCTCGTTCCTGGGCCAGGGCCTGGGACCGCTGCTGTCCAGCCGCCTCGCCGGCCTGGGCATGGCCGTGGCCATCTTCGCGGCTGTCCCGTTGCTCTTCTTCCTTGGTCCGTTCATGCTCGGTGCGGCCTGGCGGCGCCGGACCGATCCCGGATTCCAACCGTGGCTGGTCTATGCGCTGACGCTCTTCGCCTTCAGCGGACTCCTCTTCGCGGTCCACGTGCCCTATGGCACGTTCCTGCACTCGGCCGTGGCGCTGCTGCCGCACGCATATCTGCTGGCCCTCATCGGGGTCGCCGGCGCGATCCGCTGGGTGGCCGACCACAGGTCCTCCTGGGACGCCCCGCGAGCGACCGCCATCTTCTCGGCGGTGACGGTCGTGATGGCCATGTGCGGTGGTGTCGCGGGATCACTCATCGCCGCCCGCGCGTGGGGCGCGGAGCATGAGCTGCGCGAGCAGGTCGCGGTCGCGCTGGAGGGAGTGCCCGCCGCCGACCGCCTGATGAGCCCCGACGCCGGCGGCTATCGCTACCAGGCCGGACGATCGGGCATCGTCACGCCAGATGACCCGTTGCCGGTGGTGGAGGCGGCACTGCGTGCCTACGACATCCGCTGGCTGGTGCTCGAGCGGGACCACATCGTGCCTTCGCTCGCGCCACTCCTGGCCGGCAGCGAGCGGCCGGGCTGGCTCTCCCGACCGCGGCTCGTGCTGGGTGCGCCGGTCAACGGCCTGCCGCGCGCGGCCCTGTTCGCGGTCTGCCTGCGCGCGACCGATAGCCGATGCCCGGCGTGAGCCTGACCCTGGCGCCGTCAGGCGTCGCCCCGATGGCCGCCGCGAGGGATCGCGCCCTGGCCTGGGCCGTGCCGGCTGCGCTGTTCATGCTGGCCATCGCCATCCGCTCGGCGGCCGCCGGAGTGGTCACCTTCCCGACCAACGAGGGCAGCGCCGCCTACGTCGGCGTGGCTCAGAACCTGCTGGAAGGTCGCGGTCTGGTCAGCGACGCCATCTGGAGCTACGCCACGCCACCGCTGGTGCTGCCCAAGCCGGCCTTCGAGCTGTGGATGCCGATGGCCACCTTCATGGTCGCCCTGCCGATGGGCATCCTGGGCGCCACGTTCGGTGCCGCCCAGCTCGGCTCGGTGCTGCTGGGTGCCGCCATCGCCCCGCTGACCTGGCTGGTGGCGCGTGAAGCTACCGGGCGCATGACCCTGCCCGCTGGGCGCCGGACCGCGGTGGCCGTATCGAGCGGCATCATCGCCGCGGTCATCGGTCCATTCGTCATCGCCGCTGCGGTGCCCGACTCGACGACACCGTTCCTGATCCTGGGGACGGCCAGCGGCATCGTCATGGCTCGTCAACTGCAGCGCCCTGGCTGGCTGGTCGGGCTGGGCCTTGGCGGGCTGCTCGGCCTGGCCTATCTCTCGCGCCAGGAGGCCGCCTACCTGGGCGTCTGTTTCGCCCTCCTGGCACTGGTCGCGCTGCGCGCCGCACCGGTCGGTGGCCGGTGGGCGTTCTTCGGTCGGACCTTCCTGCCGACCGCCATCGGCGGCCTGGCCGTGGTGACACCATGGCTCCTGCGCCAGCTGAGCACCTTCGGCACGCTCTTTCCCGGCCAGGCCCTGGAGAACGCGTACCTGGCGCGCAATGAGCAGATCCACGCCTACCTGGAGCGGCCCACGCTCGGCTCCTTCCTGGCCCAGGGTCCAGGGACCATCCTGGGCCATCAGCTGGATGCCCTACTCCACGACCTGGTCACGGTGCTGGTCCTGCCGGCCATGCCCATCGGCCTGATCGGTCTGCTGTCCCTGGTAGCCCTGCGACGGTCAGCCTCGCCGCGTGAGATGACGGCGCTGCGTTGTCTGCTGGTGGCCGGCGCCATCACCTATCTGGTGACGAGCCTCCTGTTCCCGGTGGCCACCCTATGGGGCACCTTCCTGCATGCCTCGGGACCGCTCGTGGTCGGCCTCATCGTGGTCGCTTGCCTCGGCGCGGACGCCGCCGTCGCCGCCATCGGCCACAGACGCGCCTGGCAGCACGGCAATGCCTGGCTGGCACCAGTGGCCATGCTGGCCATCGCGCTGCCCTTCGCCGCGCTGCAGGTCGGCATCGTGGTCGCCCAGGCGATGAGCCAGCAAGCTCGGGTGGAGGCCGTCGCGACGGCCCTGGCGCTTCAGCCCGAGCTGATGACCGCGACGGGCGCGGCTGCGGGTCCGGCCAGGCAGGCCGTCCTCATCAGCGACCGCCCGATCTGGCTGGCCG